>JAFECV010000158.1 GCA_018241985.1 Pseudomonadota bacterium
GCGGGGCTGACGCGCGCCAGCGGCGGCAAGGTTGTGGTGCAGAGCTGCGACGTGGTCGCCGACTACCGCGAGGCGCGGCGCCGGCTCGGCGTGGTGCCGCAGGAGCTGGTGTTCGATCCGTTCTTCAGCGTGCGCGAGACGCTGCGGCTGCAGTCGGGCTACTTCGGCGTGCGCCACAACGACGCCTGGATCGACGAGCTGCTGCACAGCCTGGGCCTGGCCGACAAGGCCGACGCCAACATGCGCCAGCTCTCCGGCGGCATGAAGCGGCGCGTGCTGGTGGCGCAGGCGCTGGTGCACAAGCCGCCGGTGATCGTGCTCGACGAGCCCACCGCCGGCGTCGACGTCGAACTGCGCCAGACGCTGTGGCAGTTCGTCGACCGGCTCAATCGCCAGGGCCACACCGTGCTGCTGACCACGCATTACCTCGAAGAGGCCGAGGCGCTGTGCGCGCGCATCGCGATGCTGCAGGCCGGCCGCGTGGTCGCGCTGGCGCCGACCTCGGAGCTGCTGCGCTCCGCGTCGAGCAACGTGCTGCGCTTCAAGATCGATAGCGACCTGCCCAGGCACCTCGCGGAGAAGGCGCGCATCACCGGCCGCATCGTGCAGTTTCCCGCGAACAGCGCGTACGAGATCGAGCAGTACCTGGGCGCGGTGCGCGAAGCGGGGTTGAAGGCGCACGACATCGAGATCCGCAAGGCCGACCTGGAAGACGTGTTCCTGAACGTGATGGCCGGCCATCCGCTGGTCGCGGCATCCGCGCCGGCTGCCGGCCACGGCGATGACGGCGACCCCGCGGCCGCGGCCGACGCCGCGGCGCGCGAGGCGGCCAGCATTGGGGTGATCCAGTGAACGGCTGGCAGACCCTGCTCTACAAGGAGACGCTGCGCTTCTGGAAGGTCGGCTTCCAGACCGTGGCGGCGCCGGTGCTGACCGCGATCCTGTACCTGCTGATCTTCGGCCACGTGCTCGAGGGCCGGGTCAAGGTGTTCGGCAGCGTCGGCTACACCGCGTTCCTGGTGCCGGGGCTGGTGATGATGAGCGTGCTGCAGAATTCGTTCGCGAACAGCTCCTCGTCGCTGATCCAGAGCAAGATCATGGGCAACCTCGTGTTCCTGCTGCTCACGCCGCTGTCGCACTGGAGCTGGTTCGTCGCCTACGTCGGCTCGTCGGTGCTGCGCGGGGTCGCGGTCGGCGCCGGCGTGCTGGTGGCGACCTGGTTCTTCATCCACCCGGGCATGGTCGCGCCGCTGTGGGTGCTGATGTTCGCGGTGTTCGGCGCGGCGATCCTCGGTTCGCTCGGCGTGATCGCCGGCCTCTGGGCCGAGAAGTTCGACCAGATGGCCGCGTTCCAGAACTTCATCATCGTGCCGATGACGTTTCTCTCCGGCGTGTTCTATTCGATCCATTCGCTGCCGCCGTTCTGGCGCGCGGTGAGCCGCGTGAACCCGTTCTTCTACATGATCGACGGGTTCCGCTACGGCTTCTTCGGCGCCAGCGACGTCTCGCCCTGGATCAGCCTCGGCGTCGTCGGCGCGGCGCTGGCGCTGGTCGGCGCGATGGCGGTGCACCTGCTGCGCATCGGGTACAAGATTCGCGGCTGAATTCTTTTTCTGGACGGGCCCCATGACTGCAGAAGACCTCAAATCACTGATCGGCACGGCGCTCGCCTGCGAGCACATCGAACTCGAGGGCGACGGCCGCCACTGGTTCGCGACCATCGTTTCGCCCGAGTTCGAGGGCAAGCGCGCGATCCAGCGCCACCAGCGCGTCTACGCGGCGCTCGGCACGCGGCTGCAGAACGACGAGGTGCACGCGCTCTCGATGCGCACCTTCACGCCGGCCGAGTGGGCCGCGGAAAAATGAGCCCACCCCCAGTCTTCGCGGACTTCGTTCCGCTACGCCAACCCCCTCGAAGGGGGCACGCTCAGCGGCCCGGCAGAGCCGGTTCCGCGAGCGTCGCTGGCATGGCCTGCTCCGCGGCCATTCGATTCGGCATTCCGAGTTTTCCATGGACAAACTGCTGATACGCGGGGGCCGCAAGCTCCACGGCGAGGTGCGGATTTCGGGCGCGAAGAACGCTGCGCTGCCCGAGATGTGCGCGGCGCTGCTGACCGACGAGCCGGTGCACCTGCACAACGTGCCGCGGCTGCACGACGTGGCGACGATGCGCCGGCTGCTCGACCACATGGGCATGCGGACCGAGACGCACGGCGAGCGCGGCGGCCTGTCGTTTCAGGCCTCGGGGCAGATAGCGCCCGAGGCGCCGTACGAGCTGGTCAAGACCATGCGCGCGTCCATCCTCGCGTTGGGGCCCTTGCTTGCGCGCTTCGGCCACGCCCGGGTGTCGCTGCCCGGCGGCTGCGCGATCGGCTCGCGCCCGGTCGACCAGCACATCAAGGGGCTGACGGCGATGGGGGCCGAGATCGCGGTCGAGCACGGCTACATCGTCGCGCGGCTGCCGCAGGGGCGCATGCGCCTGCAGGGCGCGCGCATCGCGACCGACATGGTGACGGTCACCGGCACCGAGAACCTGATGATGGCCGCGACGCTGGCCGAGGGCGAGACGGTTCTGGACAACGCCGCGCAGGAGCCCGAGATTCCCGACCTCGCGGAAATGCTGATCGGCATGGGCGCGAACATCGAGGGCCACGGCACCAGCCGCATCCGCATCGTCGGCGTCGATCGGCTGCGCGGCTGCACGCACGAGGTGGTGTCGGACCGGATCGAGGCCGGCACCTTTTTGTGCGCGGTCGCGGCCGCCGGCGGCGACGTGCTGCTGCGCCATGCTCGCGCCGACCATCTTCAAGCCGTGATCGACAAGCTGCGCGAGGCCGGCGTCACGGCCGATGCGAACGGCGGCGGCATCCGCGTGCGCTCGCCGGGCGGCGGGCAACTGCGCGCGCAGAGCTTTCGCACCACCGAATACCCGGGGTTCCCGACCGACATGCAGGCGCAGTTCATGACGCTCGACTGCATCGCGCAGGGTTCCAGCCTGGTGACCGAGACCATCTTCGAGAACCGCTTCATGCACGTGAACGAGCTGATCCGCCTCGGCGCGAACATCCAGATCGACGGCAGCTCGGCGATGGTCGAAGGCGTGCCGCGCCTGTCGGGCGCGACCGTGATGGCGACCGACCTGCGCGCGTCGGCGAGCCTGGTGATCGCCGGCCTGGTCGCCGACGGTGAGACGCGGGTCGATCGCATCTACCACCTGGACCGCGGCTACGACCAGATGGAGATCAAGCTGCACCAGATCGGCGCCGACATCGAGAGGGTGAAATGATCACCCTGGCCCTTTCGAAAGGCCGCATCTTCGACGAGACGCTGCCGCTGCTCGCGCGCGCCGGCATCGCGCTGCGCGACGACCCTGAAACCTCGCGCAAGCTGATCCTCGCGACGACCGACGAGCAGCTTCGCGTGCTGGTGGTGCGCGCGACCGACGTGCCGACCTACGTGCAATACGGCGGGGCGGATCTCGGCGTGACCGGGCGCGACACGCTGCTCGAGCACGGCAGCCTCGGCCTGTACCAGCCGCTCGACCTCGGCATCGGCAAATGCCGGATCAGCGTCGCGGTGCGCGCCGGCTTCGACTACGCGGACGCGGTGCGCCAGGGCAGCCGGCTCACGGTCGCGACCAAGTACGTCGCAATCGCGCGCGAGTTCTTCGCGGCCAAGGGCGTGCACGTGGACCTGATCAAGCTGTACGGCAGCATGGAACTGGCGCCGCTGACCGGCCTCGCCGACGCGATCGTCGACCTCGTCTCCACCGGCAACACGCTGCGCGCGAACCAGCTGGTCGAGGTCGAGCGCATCATGGACATCTCGGCGCGGCTCGTGGTGAACCAGGCCGCGCTCAAGCTCAAGCAGGCGCCGCTGCGCCGCGTGATCGACGCGTTCGCGGCAGCCGCCACCGCCGCGGCTTGAGAACTGCAGGGCAGATGCTATGGAATTGAGAGCTACACCCCAGCGTCTTTCAACCGCTAGCGCCGATTTCGATGCGAAATTTCAGCAACGGCTGCACTGGTCGGCCGAGGCCGACGCCGCGATCGAGCAGCGCGTTGCCGAAATCCTGGCCGACGTGCAGACGCGCGGCGACGCGGCGGTGCTCGAGTGCACCGCGCGCTTCGACGGCGTGCAGGCGGCGAGCGTCGCCGAACTCGCGCTGACCGCGGATGAACTCAAGGCCGCGTTCGACCAGTTGCCGAACGAGCAGCGCGAAGCGCTGGAGCAGGCCGCCGCGCGCATCCGTCGCTACCACGAGTGGCAGAAAAAGCAGGGCGGCGAAACGGCGACCTTCCGCGACGAAGACGGCACGCTGCTCGGCCAGAAGGTCACGCCGCTGGACCGCGTCGGCATCTACGTGCCGGGCGGCAAGGCAGCGTATCCGTCGAGCGTGCTGATGAACGCGATTCCGGCGCAGGTTGCCGGCGTCGGCGAAATCATCATGGTCGTGCCCACGCCAAGGGGAGAGAAGAACCCGCTGGTGCTCGCCGCCGCGCACGTCGCCGGCGTCACGCGCGCCTACACCATCGGCGGCGCGCAGGCTGTTGCCGCGCTCGCCTACGGCACCGCCACCATCGCGCGCGTCGACAAGATCACCGGCCCCGGGAACGCGTACGTGGCGAGCGCGAAGAAGCGCGTGTTCGGCCAGGTCGGCATCGACATGATCGCCGGCCCGAGCGAAATCCTGGTGCTGGCGGACGGCAGCACGCCGCCCGACTGGGTCGCGATGGATTTGTTCAGTCAGGCCGAGCACGACGAGTTGGCGCAAAGCATTCTGCTCAGCCCCGACGCCGCCTACATCGACGCGGTGCAGCGCGAAATGGACCGCCTGCTGCCCCTGCTCCCGCGCGCCGAGATCATCGCGAAGAGCCTCGCCGGCCGCGGCGTGCTGATCCACACGCGCAGCATGATTGAAGCCTGCGACATCGCGAACCGCATCGCGCCCGAGCACCTGGAAGTGTCGAGCCGCGATCCGCACAAGTGGGAGCCGCTGCTGCGCCACGCGGGTGCCATCTTCCTCGGCGCGTACACCAGCGAAGCCTTGGGCGACTACTGCGCCGGCCCGAACCACGTGCTGCCGACCAGCGGCACCGCGCGCTTCTCGTCGCCGCTGTCGGTGTACGACTTCCAGAAGCGCAGCAGCCTGATCGAGGTCAGCGAAGCCGGCGCGCAAGAGCTAGGCCGCATCGCAAGCAGGCTCGCGTACGGCGAAGGGCTGCAGGCGCACGCGGGCGCGGCCGAGATGCGGCTCGAGCCCTGATCGGCGTGCAGGGCGCTGCCCGCGGGCAGGCCCGGCCATCGGTCAGGCTCTTGCCCCGCCGTTGGCCGCAGCGTTCGATCGACACGCAGTGCGCATTCAGTAAGCGACTGAAAAGCGCCGGCGCGAATGCGCGGGCTTTTCCAGTTCGTCGATCATCGCCACCGCATAGTCTTCGACCGAGATGCGGCTTTCGCCCGCGGCGTCGACCAGCAGTCGATCGGCACCCAGGCGGAACCTGGCCGTCCGCGTTCCCGGTTCCAGATGCGCGGCCGGACTCAGCATCGTCCAATCCAGTTCCGCTTCCTGCTGGAGGAGTTTGAGCGCCTGGCGCGCGCCTTCGGCCGTGGCTTTCCACTGCGCAGGGAAGCCCGGCGCATCCATCAGTTGCACGCCGGGGCTCACTTCCAGGCTGCCTGCGCCGCCGACCACCAGCAGGCGCGGCA
>JAFECV010000159.1 GCA_018241985.1 Pseudomonadota bacterium
GCCTCGACGCCGGCGCCGACGACTACATCACCAAACCGTTCTCGCCGCAGGAACTGGTCGCCCGGATGCGCGCGGTGCTGCGCCGCCGCGCGCCGGACAAGGCCGGCACCAGCATCGGCGTCGGCGCGCTGACGCTGGACCCGGGCACGCACCGAGTGACTTACCGCGGGGATGAGCTCACGCTCGGACCGACCGAGTTCAAGCTGCTGAACTACCTGATGCAGCACAGCGAGCGGGTGCACAGCCGCGCGCAGTTGCTGGACCGGATCTGGGGCGACCACGTGTTCATCGAGGAGCGCACCATCGACGTGCAGGTCAAGCGCCTGCGCGAGGCGCTGGGCGCCGCCGGCGCGATGATCGAGACCGTGCGCGGTGTCGGTTACCGGCTGACGGCCGAGCCTTCGGTCGATTCGCGCCACGGGTGAAGCCGCCCGCGCGGACGATGTTCGGCTTCGCGCTGGCCCGCCGGGCCCAAAATGCGGTGATGGGGTTCAGGCTGTTCGGGTTCATGCTGTTCCAGGCGGTCGGCGCCGTGGCCGGCTGGCGGGTGCACGCCATGTGGGGCGCGGTAGCGGGCGTGATCCTGGCGGGCCTTGCGTGGCTGGCGCTCGACGCATGGAACGCTGCGCGGGTGCTGCGCTGGATGAGGCAGGGCGGCGAAGGTGCGGTGCCGGCCGCGCGAAGCCTGTGGGGCGAGTTCGCCGAGCGCAGCCGCAGGCTGCTGCGGCAGCGCGCCGGCGAAACGCGCGCCGCCGAGGCGCAACTGGACGAGTTCCTCGCGGCGATCCAGGCCTCGCCGAACGGCGTGGTGCTGCTCGATGGCCAGGGCCGCATCGAATGGTGCAACCAGATCACCGCGCAGCACTTCGGCATCGAGGCGCCGCGCGACCTGCAGCAGCAGATCGGCAACCTGGTGCGCGACCCCGACTTTGCCGCCTACTGCGCCGGCGGCGACTTCTCGCGCGAGGTGGTGATCGCCGGCCGCGCCAGCAGCCCGGCCCTGCCGGTGCGGATCTCGGTGCAGTTGCACCCGTACGGCGCGGGCCGGCGCCTGCTGCTGTCGCGCGACGTGACGGCGCTGGCACGGGCCGACGCGATGCGGCGCGATTTCGTCGCCAACGTGTCGCATGAAATCCGCACGCCGCTGACGGTGTTGGCCGGTTTCGTCGAGACGCTGCGCACGCTGCCGCTCTCCGATACCGAGCGCGCACGCTACCTGGACCTGATGCGCCAGCAAGCGGCGCGGATGCAGACCCTGGTCAGCGACCTGCTGACCCTGTCCCGGCTCGAGGGCGGGCCGTTGCCGGGTCTTTCCGAATCGACTGCGCTCGAGGGGCTGCTTGCGCGCTGCCTGCAGGACGCGCGCGCGCTGTCGGCGCTGGTCGCGCGGCGCGAGACGCCGGGCCACGACCTGCGATATGCGCCGCCGCCGGGTTCGGGCGCTGCCGTGCAGATCGCAGGCTCGCCGGACGAATTGCAGAGCGCGGTGGCCAACCTGCTCAGCAACGCCGTGCGCTACACGCCGGTGGGCGGCGTGATCGAACTGGCGTGGCAGTTGCTGCCGGACGGCCGCCTGGCGCTGTCGGTGCAGGACTCGGGGCCGGGTATCGCGGCCGAGCACATTCCACGCCTGACCGAGCGCTTCTACCGGGTCGACCGCAGCCGCTCGCGCGAGACCGGCGGCACCGGCCTCGGCCTTGCGATCGTCAAGCACGTGGCCGAGCGGCACGGCGCGGAACTGGCGATCGACAGCACGCCGGGCTGCGGCGCGCGGTTCACGCTGCTGTTCCCGGCGAGCCGGGTCAGCGTGGCGGGCGCAGAACCGCCGCAGTCTGCCGCGCAGGTGGCGGCCGCCGCACCGCCCGCAGAAGCAGCACGGCAAAGCTGACCGCGGCGGCGGCCAGCGCCACGGTGGCGGTCGCCCAGAACGCCGCGGGCGACGGATACGGCGCGATGCCGGCCAGCCCGTGGTAGGCGAGCAGATAGCCGCCGACGAGGCCCAGCCCCCACAGCAGCACGCAGTACACGATCAGCGGGGCCATGGTGATGCGAAAGCAGCGCAGCACGAACACGCAGAGCGTCTGCACCGAGTCGGCGAGGTGGTAGGCGGCGACCCAGATCAAGAGGCCAGCCGCCAGGCTGCTGACCGCGGTACCGCTCGCGTAGAGCGCCGCCAGCGCGTGCCTTACTATCAAAAGAATAGCTGACTGCGCAAGAGCCATGCTGGCTGCAGCAACAAATCCCGCAAATATCGCGGCGCGGGCCTGGTCCGGCGCGGCGGCGCCCAGCCAGTAGCTCGCGCGGGCGCTGGTCGCGATCGCGATCGACAGCGGCATCATGTACAGCACCGCGGCCAGGTTTGCGGCGATCTGGTGGCTCGCGAGCGCCACCGTACCCTGGCGCGCGATGAACAGCGCCATCAGCGTGAACGAGGTCACTTCGACCAGCACCGACAAGCCGCCGGGCACGCCGAGCCGCGCGAATTCGCGGATCTGCCGCCAGTCGGGCCGCTCCGGCCGCCGCCACAGGCGGTAGGGGCGATACAGCGTCTGCGTGCGCAGCAGCCACAGCGCCAGCGCGAGCAGCAGGTAGTTCACGACGAGCGTGGCCCAGGCGCAGCCGACGACGCCCTGGGCCCCGAGGCCGAGCCCGCCGAAGGTGAACCAGATCGACAGCGGCAGCTTCACGGCCAGCGAGATCAGTTGTAGCCAGGTGACGAGCAGCGGTCTGCCCAGGCTCTGGTTGAAGGTGCCGTACAGGCGGAACAGCAGCGCCGGTGCCAGCGCCAATGCAAGCACGCCGAGGTAGCGCCGCACCTCGCCCTGCAGCGCCGCCGGCACCTCGGTCCAGCGCAGCAGCGCATCGGGCGACAGCAGCACGGCCATGCCCGCGGCCACGGCGATCGCGCAGAGGTACAGCGACTGGTGCAGCGAGCGCCCGACCGCGGCTTGGCGCGCGGCGCCGAGGTGCTCGGCCCAGATCGGCAACAGCGACTGCATCACGCCGCCCAGCGCGACGAACACGCTGATGAAAATTGCCGAGCCGACCGACAGCGCCGCGAGCGACGCGTCCGAATAGCGGCCGGCGACGATGGTGTCGGTCACGCCGAACGCCATCGTCGCGAGCTGCCCGACCAGCACCGTGCCGGCATGCCGCGCGATGGTCGGCAGCTCGGCCAGCGCCGCCGGCTTCATCGCCCCGCGCGCCTATACAGCAGCACGTCCTCGTTGTTGTCCGACGGACGGCGGAAGATGCCGCGCGAAGTCCACTGCCCGAGATCGACCGCTTCGGGCAGCGTGTCGCGGGCATCGGCGTCGACGATCAGCCAGGGACAGCGCGCGGCCCTGTCGGCCTGCACCAGGTTCAGGCGGCCGTGGTACTGGAACGCCGTGATCTGGCCGCGGCTCAGGCCGTACACCTCGACGCAGGCCGGCTGGCCGATGATGCTGACGACGCGGCCGACCAGCGCGTGGTAGCTGCGGGCGAAGTCCAGCACCGGCAGCATCAGCGTCATCAGCAGCAGCCAGCTCAAGGCGGTGCCGCCGGCCGGCAGCACCAGGCTCTTCCAGATCGCCGGCCGATGGCGCCCGACACGCCAGCGCACCAGCCAGATCCAGCACAGGGTCGCGGCGAGCGCGACCAGGAACGCGACCGGAAAGAAGTGCGGCTCGAAGCCGGGCGCAAGCCGCGCCACGTTGGCCGCGGGTTGCTTCGGATGGCCGGTCTGCAGCGAGATCCAGATCACCCAGAGCGCGATCGCCGAGGCCGAGAAGAACAGCAGCGTGAACCAGTCGATCACCGCGGTCACGTTGCGCTTGAACGTCGGCAGCGCGAACGCCGCCAGCGCCGCCAGCGCCGGCATGCCGAGCAGCAGCGCGCGGTCCGCCGGTTCCATCACCACCATCGCGCCGATCGCGACGACGACGTACCACAGCGGCAGCGCGACATGGCGCCCGAACTCGCGGTTGATCAGCTGCGCGCGCCAGCGCCACAGCGTCCAGAGCGCCAGCGGCCAGGCCGGCCAGGTGAACCACAGCAGCAGGCGGCCCAGGTTGCGCCATGCGACCCAGCGCGGCTGCGGCAGTTCGGCGCGCCAGCGCCACAGGTCCAGCGCCTGGGCGACGAGCGCGGCGAGCAGCGTCACGCCCACGATCGCCACGACCCAGGCGATCGTGCGGCGCCGCGACCCCGCGCCCTGGTCGGGCTCAGCCAGGCACAGCAGCGCGCTCCCCAGGCCGAACAGCGCCGCCATGCTGGGCGCGCCGCTGGCGGCCAGCCCGACCAGCCCGAGGGTCAAACTCGCCGCCGGCAGCCAGGTTCGATACGGCGCCGCCGCGACCGCGTAGAACACGAGCGCGGTGCAGCAGACCTGGGTCAGCGCCGGGGTGATCTCGTGCGACAGTTGCGCCAGGCCCAGGCAGGCGACGAGCGCGAGCAGGCCGCCGTCGGCCATCGCGCGCGCGTAGTCGACCGGATTGGCCTCGCCGCCGAACGCGAACCGCACCGGCTGCGCGTGGCTGCTGCGCGCGAGAAAGTAGACGGCGTACCAGGTCGCCACCAGCGTCAGCGCCAGCAGCAGGATGAACGGGACGCGCGCGGCAAACGACGGAACGACCCATGCCGGCGCCAGTTTGAGGGCCAGCGCGCCGAGCCAGTACGGCAGCGGTCCGTCGGTCTCGGGCGCGAGGCCGAGCAGCGTCGGATGCAGCCAGCCGCTGTCGCCGTGGGCCAGCGCCAGCATGTAGCCGAACGCGGTCGCGTCGGCGCTTTTCCATGGCTGGCGCCCGACGAAGCCGGGCAGCACGTAGGCCGCGCAGAACAGGAGCAGCGCGATGCGCGGCATCCGGCGCACCGCGTCCTGGCTGACGATCGCGGGATTCGGCTGGTTCACGCTGGCGAGGCTAGAGAGGTCGGATCATGCTGCATGAGCCCGCGCTGGCGCCAAAGCAAAGGGCAGCGCGGTTGCCCGGGCTGCCCTGATCTGTGGCTGTAAGGCGGCGGCTCTTGCGCCGGCGTGCCGGTTACTTCGCAGTTTTCCCGAAGCGGTTGCGGAAGCGCTCGACCCGGCCACCCATGTTGTCGACCGACTTCTGCGTGCCAGTGTAGAACGGGTGCGACTCGCTCGAGGTGTCCAGCTTGTAAAGCGGCAACTCGCGGCCGTCGTCCATCTTGACCGTCTCCTTCGTGCTCGCGCAGGAGCGGGTGACGAACTTGAACCCGTTCGACAGGTCCACGAAGCAGACTTCGCGGTATTGGGGGTGAATGCCTTCTTTCATCGATGTTCCTTGTCAGCTGCGACAGCCGCCCGGCGCTCGCGCCTTGCCAGTCGGGTACTTTTCGCGAAGCTTTGTATTATCGCACGGAGCGCCGCAATGCCGCCTCTTCAGCCGCCGCGGCGCATCATGTCGAAGAACTCGACGTTGTTCTTCGTCGCCTTCATGTTCTTGAGCATCAGCTCCATCGACTCGAACTCGTCCATGTTGTAGAGGAACTGGCGCAGGATGCGGGTCTTCTGCAGGATTTCCGGGGACAGCAGCAGTTCCTCGCGCCGCGTGCCGCTGCGGTTGAGCTGGATCGCCGGGAATACGCGCTTCTCGTACAGGCGCCGGTCCAGGTGCAGTTCGGAGTTGCCGGTGCCCTTGAACTCCTCGAAGATCA
>JAFECV010000015.1 GCA_018241985.1 Pseudomonadota bacterium
CCCGCGCCCGACGGCGCGCTGGTCGCCAGCGTGCAGAACGGCAGCCCGGCGGCGAAGGCCGGCCTCGAGTCGGGCGACGTGATCCAGAGCGTGGACGGGCAGCCGATCGTCACCGCGGGCGACCTGCCGACCATCATCAGCATGGACTCGCCGGGCCAGACCGTGAAAATGGGCGTGTGGCGCAACGGCAAGCCGATCACGGTCACCGCCAAGCTCGGCAACGCGAACGACAAGGCGAAGCAGGTCGCGAGCAACGCGCCGGCCAGCGGCCAGGGCCGGCTCGGCCTCGCGCTGCGACCGCTGCAGCCCGGCGAGAAGCAGGAAGCCGGCGTCGACCACGGCCTGCTGGTCGAGGACGCGAGCGGCCCGGCCGCGATGGCCGGCGTGCAGTCCGGCGACGTGCTGCTCGCGATCGACGGCACGCCGGTGCAGAGCGTGAGCCAGGCGCGCGCGATCGTCTCGAAGTCGGGCGACTCGGTGGCGCTCTTGATCCAGCGCGGCGAGGACCGGATCTTCGTGCCGGTGCAGCTTGGCTGAGCGCGGCGAATGCAGACCCTGCGGGCCGCTTGCGGCCCGCTTTTTTCGTGCCGGCGGATTGACCCAATACCACGGATGCTATTAATAGCATAGCTACAATCGAACGACTGGTATTGGCTTCAGCGCGAAATCATTGAAAATTCTGGCGCACCGCCGCGATCGCAAAATAATTTCAAGCGCGCGCCGCGATCCGTCATCGGGGCGCGTTCCGGCTCCCGTTACCATCGCAGCAACGTCGAGGAGAGCACCGTGACCGTGATCACCAACATCGAAGACCTGCGCGCGCTGGCCCAGCGCCGCGTGCCGCGCATGTTCTACGACTACGCCGACTCGGGCTCGTGGACCGAGGGCACCTACCGGGCGAACGAGGCCGACTTCCAGAAGATCCGCCTGCGCCAGCGCGTCGCGGTCGATATCGACAACCGCAGCACGCGCACGAAGATGCTTGGGCTGGACGTGGCGATGCCGGTCGCGATCGCGCCGACCGGCCTGACCGGCATGCAGCATGCGGACGGCGAGATCCTCGCGGCGCGCGCGGCCGAGAAGTTCGGCATTCCGTTCACGCTCTCGACGATGAGCATCTGCTCGATCGAGGACATCGCGGCGCACACCAAGGCGCCGTTCTGGTTCCAGCTCTACGTGATGCGCGACCGCGACTTCATCGAGCGGCTGATCGACCGCGCGAAAGCGGCGAACTGCGGCGCGCTGGTGCTGACGCTGGACCTGCAGATCATCGGCCAGCGCCACAAGGACCTGAAGAACGGCCTGTCGGCGCCGCCGAAGCTCACGCTCGCGAACATCGTCAACATGATGACCAAGCCGCGCTGGTGCCTCGGCATGCTGGGTACGAAACGCCGCAACTTCGGCAACATCGTCGGCCACGTGAAGGGGATCGACAACATGGGTTCGCTGTCGGAGTGGACGAACAAGCAGTTCGACCCGCGGCTGAACTGGGGCGACGTGGAGTGGATCAAGAACCGCTGGGGCGGCAAGCTGATTCTCAAGGGCATCCAGGACGAGGAGGACGCGCGGCTCGCGGTCGACAGCGGCGCCGACGCGCTGATCGTCTCGAACCACGGCGGGCGCCAGCTCGACGGCGCGCCCTCGTCGATCTCGGCGCTGCCGGCGATCGTCGACGCGGTCGGGCGCCGCATCGAGGTGCACATGGACGGCGGCATCCGCTCCGGGCAGGACGTGCTGAAGGCGGTGGCGCTTGGCGCCAAGGGCACCTACATCGGCCGCGCGATGCTGTACGGCCTGGGCGCGATGGGCGAGGCCGGCGTGACGCGCGCGCTCGAGATCATCCAGCGCGAACTGGATCTGACGATGGCGTTCTGCGGTCACACCAACATCAACGAGGTCGACCGGGGCATCTTGCTGCCTGGGATGGGTTGACCACCCCCAGTCTTCGCGCACTGCGTGTCGCTTCGCCAACCCCCTTCAAGGGGGCACCGCCAGCGGCCGAGCAAAGCCCGTCCGCGGCGGTCGCCTGCACGGTCTGCTCCGCGGCCACTTGAACCCATTTCATGCGCCGCCGGTGGCGCGCGGTGGCGGGCCTCGATTCGGGTCTTCGTGGATTGACGGATATACAACGTTGTGATGTAACTGGGGGTCACAGGATCCCGGCGCCGTGCCCTTCGGGTCCGCTGTTTCATCACGAGGAATCCATCATGCTGCGATCGAATTCGTCTGAACCGAGCCGCGCGCTATGCCGGCTCGCCGCCGCGGCGGCGCTGGCGCTGTGCGCCGCCGCGCCGCTGCCGGCCGCCTCCGCCGAGCCGCCGATCAAGATCGGCGTGATCGCCGAGGCGCAGGCCGTTGCCGGCGCGTCGATTCCGCAGGCCGCGCAGATGGCGGCCGACGAGATCAACGCGAAGGGCGGGGTCGACGGGCGCAAGATCGAGATCGTCACCTACGACGACCACAGCTCGTCGGCCGACGCGGTGCGGGCGTTCCAGCGCGCGGCGAACGACGACAAGGTCACCGCGGTGATCGGCAGCTACATCAGCGAGGTGGTGCTGGCGCTCGAACCCTGGGCGGCGCGGCTGAAGATGCCGTTCATCACGCCGGGCGCGGCGTCGAACGAGATCAGCCTGAACGTGCACCGCGATTACGCGAAGAACAAGTACACCTTCCACGGCTACATGACCTCGGCCGCGCTGGCGCAACAGGTGTGCGACGCGGCGAAGGATCTGCTGGTCGACGGGCTGCACATGAAGACCGCGGTGATCATGAGCGAGGACGCGGCCTGGACCAAGCCGCTCGACGCCGGCTACGAGGCCTGCCTGCCCAAGGCGGGCCTGAAGGTGCTCGATCACATCCGCTTCTCGCCCGACACGACCGACTTCACGCCGATCTTTAGCAAGATCGAGGCGACCAAGGCCGACGTGATCATCACCGGCATCGCGCACGTGGGCGTTCAGCCCACCGTGCAATGGAAGACGCAGCAGGTGCCGATCCCGATGTTCGGCGTCAGCGCGCAGGCCAGCAGCGGCACGTTCTGGAAGGACACGAACGGCGCCGCCGCCGGCGTGCTGACGCAGTCGGTCTCCGCGCCGGACGCCGCGGTGACGCCGAAGACGATTCCGTTCGCCGACGACTTCAAGAAGCGCTTCGGCAATTTCCCGTCTTACGCGGGCTACACGGCCTATGACGAGGTCTACTACATCGCCGACGCGATCCGCCGCGCGAAGTCGACCGACGCCGACAAGCTGGTCGCCGCGCTCGAGAAGACCGACTGGGTCGGCACGATCGGCCGCATCGAGTTCTACGGCAAGAGCGACGAGTTCACCCATTCGATCAAGTACGGCAAGGGGCTGGTGAACGGCCTGATGCAGCAGTGGCAGGACGGCAAGCTGATCACGGTCTGGCCGAAGGACGTCGCGAAGGCGCCGCTCAAGTTCCCGTCGTTCGTCAACACCGCGCAGAAGTAGCGCGCGGCCGGGCTGACCGCGGCGGCCACGCGACCGCCGCGCGCCTGGCCTGGATGCGCCCCCGCCCCGACGACCCGCACGCCCGATGCTGGCCCTGCAGATCCTGATCGACGGTTTCGCGATCAGCGCGCTCTATGCGCTCGGGGCCATGGGGTTCACGCTGATCTTCGGTGTCTCGGGCGTGCTCAACCTGTCGCACGGCGCGATCATGGTCGCGGCCGCGGTGGCGGCCTGGGCCTGCGGCAGCCTGCTGCACCTGAACGGCTACGCAGGCTCGCTGGTGGGCCTCGCGACCGCGCTGGTCGTCGCGCTGGCCACCTATTTCCTGGTGGTGCAGCCGATCCAGCGCTCGCGCCGCATCGCGAACGAAGAGAAGGAAATCTTCATCCTCACCGCGACGCTGCTGTGGGGCATCATGCTGGAGGAGCTGATCGCCTACTTCTTCACCAACAACGCGAAGACGGTGCTGCCGCTGGTCGAGGGCGTGGTCGGCATCCTGGGCGTGCGCACGCCGCGCAACGAGGTCTTCACTGCCCTCGTCTGCTGGATCGCGATCGGCGGGCTGTGGGCGTTCGTGAACCGCACGCGCATGGGCAAGGTGGTGCTCGCCGCATCGATGAATCCGCGCGGCGTGACGCTGCTGGGCCACGAACTGACCCGCGTCTACGTCGTGGTCTGGGCGATCTACGGCATCCTCGCCGGCATCGCCGGCGTGCTGCTCGGCATGTTCCTCGGCGTCAGCTCGTACAGCGTCGGGCCGCTCACGGCCAGCGCGTTCTCGATCGTCGTGCTCGGCGGCCTGGGCAGCGTGTCGGGCTCGCTGCTCGCCGCGTTCGTGGTCGGCTACCTGGAAACGCTGACCGCGTACCTGGTGTCGCCGGCGTACCGCTCGATCCCCGCCTTGCTGCTGCTGGTCGCGGTGATCTATGTGCGCCCGCAAGGCCTGCTTGGAAGGCGATAGTCCAGTGAGGCTGCTACGTTCGCCCTGGCTCTGGATCGTGCTCGCGGCGCTGGTCGTGGCGACCTCGCTGCCGTGGTACGTCTCGGGCTACGTGTTGGGGCTGCTCACGGTCGCCTACTACTTCGGCGTGTTCTCGATGAGCTGGGACCTGCTGTTCGGCTTTGCCGGCGAGGTCAACTTCGGCCCGACCTTTTTGATCGGCGTCGGCGCGTACACCGCCGGCATCCTCGACAACCGCTACGGCTGGTCGCCCTACCTGTGCATCGCGCTCGGCGCGCTGGCGGCGGTGGTCGCGGGCTTTCTGCTCGCGCTGCCGGCGCTGCGCGTGCGCGGGCCGTATTTCGGGCTGATCACGCTGGTCGCGGTGCTGATCCTGCAGAGCTTCGTCGTCGTGTTCGCGGACCTGACCGGCGGCGAGATCGGGCTGACGATCCCCGACGTGCTGTCCATCGATGCCGGCGTCAACTACTGGATCGCGCTCGGGTTCATGACGATCAGCGGCGCGATCCTGTTCGGCCTCGCGCGCTCGCCGGTCGGGCTGATCCTGCAGGCCAGCGGCCAGGACCCGGTGCAGGCCGGCGCCTTGGGTTTCAACATCGTCAAGCACAAGCTGGCCGCGTTCGTCGCGAGCTCGCTGTTCTCGGGACTCGCGGGCGCGCTGCTGGTGTTCTACATGGGCACCGCGTCGGTCGGGACCGTGGTCGACCTCTCGGTCGGCGTGCAGGTGATCGTGGCCGCGGTGCTCGGCGGCCGGCGCACCGTCATCGGCGGCGTGATCGGCGCGATCTTCCTGATCGTCGCCGGCGAATTCCTGCGCCCGACCGGCGAACTGGCCACCTTCATCGTCTCGACGGTCGCGCTGCTGGTGATCCTGTTCTTCCCGAACGGCTTTCTCGGTTCGCTGCTGGCGCGGGGGGCGAAGCAATGACCGCGGCCACGCAGGCATTGCTGCAGGTGCGCGGGCTCACCAAGCGCTTCGGCGGCCTGACGGCGGTGAAGGACCTCGACCTGGATCTGCACGGCGGCGAGATTTTTGGGCTGATCGGCCCGAACGGCTCCGGCAAGTCGACCGCGATGAAATGCATCATGGGCATCGAGCGCCCGAGCGCCGGCCGCGTGCTGTTCGACGGCGACGATCTAGCCGGGCTGCCGGCGCACCGGATCGCGCGCCGCGGCTTCGGCATGGTGTTCCAGCATTCGCGCCCGCTGAACCGGCAGACCGTGCTCGAGAACATCATGGTCGCGCTGCTGCCCGACAGCCTGCGCA
Source organism: Pseudomonadota bacterium (assembly GCA_018241985.1). GTDB lineage: Bacteria > Pseudomonadota > Gammaproteobacteria > Burkholderiales > Burkholderiaceae_C > Rhodoferax_A. Next base: position 5,699 of record JAFECV010000015.1, read on the forward strand.
AGGTGTTCTCCGACCATGCGCTCGCGCAGCACGCGCGGCAGATCGCCGAACGCGTCGGCTTAGGGGGCGTGCTCGAACGCAAGCCGCCGACGCTGCCGTTCGCCGACCTGCGCCGGCTCGAGCTCGCGAAGGCGATCGCGCGCAATCCGCGCGTGGTGCTGGTCGACGAGCCGTTCGCCGGCCTGACGCTGGCCGAGGTCGCGACCTTCTCCGCGCTGATCCGCGGCTTTCGCGACGAAGGCCGCGCGGTGCTGCTGGTCGACCACAACGTCAAGAGCGTGTCGGCGCTGGTGGACCGGGTGCTCGCGATGTACCTGGGCGAGGAGATCTGCACCGGCCGGGCCGACGAGGTGATGAAGAACGAGACCGTGCGCCAGGTCTACCTCGGCGGCTCGATCGAGACCGCCGCGCGGCCGGCGGCCGACTTCGCCGGCAAGACGCCGCGGCTGGCGGTGAAGAACCTCAGCGTGCACTACGGCAAGGCGCAGGCGCTGCAGGACGTGTCGATCCACGTGCACGCCGGCGAGTTCGTCTCGATCGTCGGCCTGAACGGCGCCGGCAAGACCACGCTGTTCAACACCATCTCGGGCCTGCTGCCGTACGCCGGCACCATCGAGCGCGACGGACAGGCGCTGCGCGGCCGGACCGCGGCGCAGATCGCGCGCGGCGGCATCGTGCAATGCCCGGAGACCCGCGAGCTGTTCGGCGAGATGACGGTGCGCGAAAACCTGGATCTCGGCGGCCAGCACCAGCAGAGCGCCGAGCGCGAACGCCAGCTCGGCTGGCTGCTCGACCTGTTCCCGATCCTGCGCGAGCGCGCCGGCCAGCTCGCGCAGACGCTCTCCGGCGGCGAGCAGCAGATGCTGGCGATCGCGCGCGCGCTGATGATGAAGCCCGACCTGCTGATCCTCGACGAGCCGACGCTGGGCCTGGCGCCGGTGATCCTCGAGCAGTTGTCGAAGGCACTGGAAACGCTGCGCCAGACCACGCCGCTGACCGTGCTGCTGGGCGAGCAGAACGTCACCTTCGCGCTGCCGCACGCGGACCGGGTCTACGTGCTGGAACATGCGCGCATCGCCTGGGAAGGCGACCCGGCGCGCTTCGCGCAGGAAGCCGGGGCCGACTACCTGTAGCGCGGCGCCGGGCGGCGCACCGGAAACAGATCGATGCATCGGCGGGCAGACCGGTCCGGTAGAGTACGGCCTGTCCACACCAAAAACGGGAGCGCGAAGAATGAATGACGGCACCGTGCCGTTCGACTGCGACGTGTTCGTGATCGGCGGCGGCCCGGCCGGCGCGACCGTCGCCGCGCTGCTCGCGCGCGCCGGCCGCTCGGTGCTGCTGGCCGAGAAGGCACGCCACCCGCGCTTCCACGTCGGAGAGTCGCTGCTGCCGGCCAATGCCCCGCTGTTCGACCAGCTCGGCGTACGGGACGCCGTCGAGCGCATCGGCATGCGCAAGCTGGGCGTGCAGTTCGTCTCGCCCGACCACGCGCACACCACGCGGCTCGCGTTCGCCGAAGGCTGGGACCCGCTGCTCGACCGGGCCTGGCAGGTGCGGCGCGCCGAACTGGACCGCATTCTGTTCGACCGCGCGCAGCAGGACGGCGCGCGGACCCTGGAAGGCTGCCGCGTGCGCAGCGTCGCGTTCGACGCGGCCGGGGTCGACATCGAGGCGGACGCCGAAGCCGGATTCGATGCCGAGAATGCCGAGCGCCGCCGCTGGCGTGCCCGCTACCTGATCGACGCCTCGGGACGCGACACCCTGCTCGCGAACCAGTTCGCGATCAAGCAGAAGAACCCGCGCCACAACAGCTCGGCGCTGTTCGGCCATTTCGAGCAGGCCGAGCGCGGCAGCGGCGACCGCGAAGGCGACATCACGATCTTCTGGTTCGCGCACGGCTGGTTCTGGTACATCCCGCTGGCCGACGGTAGCGTCAGCGTGGGCGCGGTGTGCTGGCCGTACTACCTGAAGTCGCGCACGAAGCCGCTGCCCGAATTCTTCGCCGACACGATCGCACTGAGCCCGCCGCTCGCGCAGCGTCTGGCAAAGGCGCGGCTGATCGACGGCAAGGTGTACGCGACCGGCAACTATGCGTACAGCGCGAGCCGCTGCACCGGCGAGCGCTACGTGATGCTCGGCGACGCGTTCACCTTCGTCGACCCGGTCTTCTCTTCCGGCGTCTACATGGCGATGCACGGCGCGTTCGAGGCGGCGGCGCTGATCGCGACCCATCTGGACGAGCCGGCCAAGGCGCCGGCAGCGCGCCGGCGTTTCGAGCAGTACATGCGCCGCGCGCCGCGCGAGTTCTCCTGGTTCATCTTCCGCATGACGAACCCGGCGATGCGCGGGTTCTTCATGAATCCGCACAACCCGCTCGGCGTGAAGAGCGCGGTCCTTTCGCTGCTCGCCGGCGACATCCACCGCGGCACGCCGATCTGGGCCTCGCTGGGCGTGTTCAAGGCGCTGTACTACATCGCGTCCGCGCTGCAGCCGCGCCGCGCCTGGCAGGCCTGGTGGCGCAGGCGCCGCAACATCCAGGGCGCGGGGTCGGTGCCGGGCGAGAACGTGCAGCCGGGTTGAACGGATCGGATCGCGGTTGCTTCAGCGCACGCGCGCCGAGCGCAGCCATTGCACGATGCGGCGCAGCAGGCCGGCGAACGCGGCGACCCAGGCGAGCAGCGCGAGCACCAGGAACGCCACCGGCAGCGGCCACAGGAAGTCGAGCGCCAGCACGTGCGCCATGTCGTAGCTGCACACCGAGTACATGCCGAGCGGAAACACCGCGCCCCAGTCGAGCGGGTCGTAGCGGAACGGGAACCGCTTGTACACGTAGCTCCAGACGTCCAGCACGATCATCATCGGCACCCACCAGGTGCCGGTCGCCCAGTAGAACACCATGAAGCCCATCAGGAACGGCGTCAGCACGCGCAGCATCGGCGCGTCGCCGGCGTTCTCGATCAAGAGCGCGCCGACCAGCGTCGAGATCGCCATCGCGCCCATGCTGATCCAGTGCGGCGGCGTCAGGTCCGCCGGCGCGAAGTGGAAGAACGTGTCGCGGTAGAAGATCAGCGACACCATCCAGATGTACTGCATGCCGCCCCACAGCCACATCGCCAGCGCAAAGAAGTTCAGCGCCAGCCGCCAGGGCTGCGGCGCCTGCGCGGCGAGCAGCGCCCCGACCACCGCGAGCGACTGCGTCGCCACCACCGCGAGCAGCCAGGCGCCGCTGATGCCCTTGTCCAGCGTCGGCTTCACGTCCTTCACGATCATCGCGGCGAACACGGTGTAGGTCAGCACCAGCCACAGCACGTAGGCGAGCGCGAGCAGCACGGCGCCGAACCAGAAGCGGTGCGCGAGGATCACGCACTGCGCGCCCAGCACCGCGGTCGCTGCGACCGAGGTGAAGTAACCCGGGCCGGTCATGTGGTCGACCATGTCGCCGTAGAAGCGCCGCGGGAACACCAGCATGCGCAGCGTGTTCATGCACCACAGCAGCGCCCAGGCGACGCCGGCGATCCAGAACAGGCCGAGCGCGATCCGCTCCAGGCCATGCTGGTGCGCCGCGAGCGACACGATGCCGGTCGCCATCACCATCGCGAAATAGGCCGGCGACAGATCGACCAGCCCCGCGAGCACGCCGCCGGCCCCCGCGCGCCGCGCGCGCCGTTCGCTCGCCTCGCCGACGTTCATCGCGAACACCATCGATCGCAGCCCATGGATTTCACTATAGACGCCGCGCGCGAACGGTGCCTCGCTTTCGCCGATTTATATCACGATGTTGTATAATTCGCCGAGGAGCGAGAGTGTGATCAACAAGCGGCAGTACGCTACCCTGTCGGAATTCCGGTTTCGGCTGGCCCAGTTTTTGCGATTCAGCGAGGCGGCGGCGCTCGACGCCGGGATGTCGCCGCTGCAGTACCTGCTGCTGCTGCACCTGCGCGGATATCCGGGGCGCGAATGGGCGACCGTCGGCGAACTAGCGGCGCGGCTGGACGCGAGCCATCAGGGCACGGTCGGGCTCGTCAAGCGCTGCGAGGCGAACGGCCTGGTCACGAAGCAGCGCAGCACGATGGATGCGCGGCGCGTCGAAATCCACCTGACGCCGCGCGGCCGCGCGCTGGTCAAGCGCATCGCGACGCGCCACCTGCGCGAGCTCAATCGCCTCGACGAAATCTTCCGCTCGGTCGGCGCCGCCCACCGCGAGCGGCTGAACCTGGCCCAGGAGGCAAGCTTATGAGTTCCAAACCATCGGATCCGGCCGCGACCCCGGAGTGGCGCGACTTCTCCGGAAACGACCGGTTCCTGATGCTGTCGGCGTTCGCGATCGTGATCGGCATCCTGAGCTCGGTCGGCGCCTACGTGCTGTTCCAGGCGATCCGCTTCTTCACCAACCTGTTCTTCTATCAGACCTTCTCGTTCGAGTTGCACTCGCCGGCCGACAATCACCTCGGTGCCTGGGTCATCATCGTGCCGGCGATCGGCGGGCTGATCGCGGGGCTGGCCGCGCGCTTCGGCACCGAGAAGATCCGCGGCCACGGCATTCCCGAGGCGCTCGAGGCGATCCTGTACGGCAAGAGCCGCATGTCGCCCAAGGTCGCGGTGCTGAAACCCATCGTTTCGGGCATCGTGATCGGCAGCGGCGGCCCGTTCGGCGCCGAAGGGCCGATCATCGTGACCGGCGGCGCGGCTGCTTCGCTGCTGGCGCAGGCGTTCAGCCTGACCTCGGCCGAGCGCAAGGCATTGCTAGTGGCCGGCGCCTGCGCCGGCATGACCGCGGTGTTCGGCACGCCGGTGGCCGCGGTGCTGTTCGCGGTCGAGCTGATGCTGTTCGAACTGCGGCCGCGCAGCCTGCTGCCGGTCGCGATCGCCTGCGCGGTGGCCGGGTTCCTGCGGCCGGTGTGGTACGAAGGCGGGCCGCTGTTTCCGATGACGACCTCGGAGCCGGCGCCGATCGCGATCGTCTCGTCGATCATCGCGGGCCTGGCCTGCGGTGCGCTCTCGGCCGCGGTGACCCACATGTTCCATTACATCGAGGAACTGTTCGACCGACTGCCGCTGCACTGGATGTGGTTTCCCGCGATCGGCGGCCTGGTCGTCGGCGTTGGCGGCTACATCCAGCCGCGCGCTTTAGGCGTCGGCTACGACGTGATCGGCGACCTGCTCGCGAACGACCTGTTGCTGGCCACCGCCGCGACCCTGGTGATCGTCAGGGCCATCATCTGGGCGGTGGCGCTGGGGTCGAACACCTCGGGCGGCACGCTCGCGCCGCTGATGACGATAGGCGCCGGCCTGGGTGTCGTGATGGGCCGCTGGCTGCCCGGCGGCGACGTGCAGCTCTGGGCGCTGGTGTGTCTGGCCGCGATCATGGCCGGCACGCTGGGGGCGCCGCTGATGGCGATCGTGTTCGCGTTCGGGCTGACGCACGACGCGAATGCGTTCCTGCCTGTGCTGCTCGGCTGCATCGTGTCGTATGCGTTCACGGTGATCGTGATGCCGCACTCGATCCTGACCGAGAAGATCGCGCGGCGTGGCCGGCGCATCTACCGCGAGTACAGCGTCGACCCGCTCGAGCAGAGCTTCGTCGACGACGTGATGACGCGCAACGTGAAGGCGATCCCGGCGCAGCTGCCGATCGCCGACGTGCTCGACCAGTTCTTCGGCGGCACGCAGACGCAGCGCGCCTATCCGGTGCAGCAGGCCGACGGCAGGCTGCTCGCGATGGTGGACCGCAGCACCTTCCTCGACCTCGAACCGCAGACCCTCGCGCAGCCGGTCGCCACGCTGCTCGCAAACCAGAGCCCGGCGTTCGCGCTGCCGACCGAGACCTGCCGCACGGTCGGGTCGCGCATGGCGGCGGCGGGGCTGGAGCGCTTTCCGGTCATCGAGTCCGCCGAGACGTTCCAGCTGATCGGCATCGTCAGCCGCAGCGACCTGGTCAAACCCCGAAAGATGATCCACGAGGAAGAGTCGCAGCGCGAGCGCTTCTTTCACCATCCCTGGGAGAAGCAGGAAGCGCTGCCCGACGCGGAAGACGGCGACGCGCGCTGAACCGCCGCCGCCCGCGAGGCTTGCTAAGCTCGCGGTCATGAGCGAGCCGCTGCGCCGCATCGCGCACCTGGACATGGACGCGTTCTACGCGTCGGTCGAACTGCTGCGCTATCCGCAGCTCAAGGGGCTGCCGGTGGTGATCGGCGGCGCCCGGCGCCGCGTCGATGATGCGATGCAGGACGGCCGTGCGCTCGCCGAGATCCCGCTGGCCGCGTTCCCGCTGCTTCGCGACTACAAGGGCCGCGGCGTCGCCACGACCGCCACCTACGCGGCGCGCGCCTTCGGCGTCGGCTCGGCGCAGGGGCTGATGAAGGCCGCGCGGCTGTGCCCGCAGGCGATCCTGCTGCCGGCGGACTTCGACGAGTACCGCCGCTGGTCGCGCCGCTTCAAGGAGACGATCCTGGAGATCGCGCCGCGGATGGAAGACCGCGGCATCGACGAGGTGTACATCGACTTCACCGAAGTGCCGGGCGGGCAGCGCGAAGGCGGCCGCGTGCTGGCGCGGCTGATCCAGAAAAGCATCTTCGAGCGCACCGGCCTGACCTGCTCGATCGGCGTCGCGCCGAACAAGCTGCTCGCGAAGATGGCGAGCGAATTCGACAAGCCGAATGGCATCACGGTGCTGCGCGAGCAGGACCTGCCCACGCGCATCTGGCCGCTGCCGTGCCGCAAGATCAACGGCATCGGCCCGAAGGCCGACGAGAAGCTCGCGCAGCTGAACATCCG
>JAFECV010000160.1 GCA_018241985.1 Pseudomonadota bacterium
TGTCGAAATCGATCCGGGCCAGGATCTGGATACCGATCACCGCAACCGTCGAGAACATGATCAAGGTCACGCCGCCAAGCACTGCGTTCGGGATGGCGGCAACGAACCGGCCAAGAATCGGGAACACGCTGAGGATCACGAGAATGACGCCGGCCGTCACCGTGACGAACCTGGATTTAACGCCGGTCAAAGACACAACGCCCACGTTCTGGGTGAACGTGATGTAGCCGAAGCTCTGGAAGACACCGCCCAAGGCCGTCATCAAGCCGTCCACGCGCAGGGCACTGGCCACCGTCGACGGTTTCGCGCGCTTATGGACGATCTTGCCGACGGCCACGATCTGGCCGACGGACTCGATCATCATCACGAGCCAGACCACCAGCAAGGACAATATGGCAACCGCATTGAATTGCGGCCATCCCCAGTAAAACGCCTTGGGTGGGGCGATGACCGGACCGCTGGCGATCCCGCTGACATTCATCGCGCCCAGCAGGTATGCCACGAGTATTCCCAGCAGCATCGATATCAGGATCGACAACTGGGCCCAGCGCTCCGGCAGGACGCGATAGAAGAATACGACCAGCGCCATGGAGATGGCCGCGATCAGAAGGTTCAGCGGCGCCGCATAGTCAGGGCTTGCCGGATTCCGGCCAAAGATCAGTCCCAGGCCCGCGGGAATCAAGTTGATGCCGATCAGCGTGATGGCCACACCGATGACGAGCGGCGGGAAGAATCGCAACAGCTTGGTGAAATAGGGCGCGATCAGGAACACCAATACGCCGGACGTCAGGATCGATCCGTAAAGGACCTGCATGCTGAATCCGTTTCCGATGACGATCATCGGCGCGACCAGATTGAATGACGCGCCAACGACCAATGGCATCTGAGCACCGACTTTCCAGATACGCAGAGACTGCAGAATCGTGCCGATCCCGCACAGCAGCAGGTCGGCAGCCACCAGGTGAACGATGTCCGCTTTTGGAAGATTGAGTCCGGCGGCGACGATGAACGGGACGGCAATGGTGCTCGAATACATCACGAGCACGTGCTGCAGACCGAGCGGAATCAATCGCGTGATCGGAAGCCGTTCGTTCACGGGTGCCACGGCAGGGGTTGCAATATCGCTCACGGGGTCTCCTTCATCTTTTTTCAGAATCGAATGGCGTTATCGGTGCACCACGATGTTTCAGGCGGACATCTGTCTCGACGGCGGAAGCGCCTCTCAAGCCGCCGCGCGCGCCAGCAGCGCCACGGCGCGCGACATCGCGGCCTCGTCGATGCGCGCGCGGATGCCGTCGAAGTTCGGCCCGCGCGTGGCGTCCAACCCCATGCGCGAGGTCGTGCCGACGCCGGACGCCGACGGATCGAGTGCGCTGCCGGGCAGGCCGTCGACCACCACCACGTCCAAATGCGGCTGCAGATGCGTGGCGATCGCCCACAGCACCTCTTCGTCGCGGGTAATGTCGACGTCGTCGTCGACTGCGACCACGGTCTTGAGGTAAGGGTCCCAACCCAGCAGACCGAGCATGACCTGCCGTGCCTCACCAGGTCGGCTTTGCCGGAGCGCGACATAGGCGTGGAAGTGCGTGCCCGAACTCGGGTAGTGCACCGCGGTCACGCCGGGGAAGCGCTCCTTGAGCTTCTCGACCATCTCGGACTCGCGCGGAATCCTGCCGAGATTCAGGTGCTCGGCCGAATTGCCCCCGACCACATCCAGCAGCCAGGGATCTCGGCGATGCATCAGCGTCTCGACGCGCAGCAGGTTGTGCGTCGAACGGTCCGACGAGTAGCCGGTGAACTCGCCGAACGGGCCTTCCTCCGACTTCGCCTTCGGATCGATCACGCCTTCCAGCACGAACTCGGCATGCGCCGGCACCGCGATGCCGTAGCGCGGCGTGCGCACTACATCCAAGGCAGCTCCGAACAGGCCGCCGGCGACATCGCGCTCGTCCACGCCGTATGGCAGCCGCGCGGCGGCGGCCAGCATGAACAGTGGGTGCGCGCCGATCACCATCGCCACCGGCAACGGCCGGCCACGCTCGACCTGGGCCTGCAGCATGCGCCACAGGTGCCCGCGCGAATGCAGGCTGGTGCCGATGGTCTGCGGACCGTTCAGCATCGAGCGGTGGTAGCTGACGTTGCCGATGCCGTGCTCGCGGTCCTCGGCGACGATCACCGCGTTGGTGATGTACGGACCCCGGTCGGTCGCGAAATGCTTGATGGTCGGCACGCTGGCGAGGTCGAACCCCTCGCTTTGCACGACCTCGGTCACCGCGCCCTGGCTCACCTCGCGCGGCGCGACCCTGCGCCGGCTGCGCGCCTGGTATTCGGCATGAATGCCGGCGGCGGGCACGCCGCCCAGCATGCGGCCGACCCGCTCGCGCGACGCGAACAGATTGGTGACCAGCGGCGAGCCGAGGCCCTGCACTTGCTCGAACAGCAGCGCCGGATGGCGCCCCTGCGCGGCCAGCGCCCAGACCATGGCGGTCACGTCCTGGTCGCGCCCCACCGGCTCGCGCACCGTGAGCAGATCGTCCCCGAAATGCTCGCGGTACGCGGCGACGAAGCGATGCAGGTCCTGGCCGGTGTCGGCCAGCGGATCGGCACGGCGTGTCGTCACGGCAGCTTCGCGTAAGTGTCGGTCAGCCGCAGCTTGGCCTCGTCCAGGTTGCGCGGCGGCGGCGTCGTCTTGATGCCGGCGAGGCGGGCGATGTTGTTGCCCAGGTAGTCCTCCAGCGTGTCCTCGTCGATGCCGTTGCCGTGCGGCGGCGGCTTGCACAGCATCTCGAGTTCGCGCAGCCACATGCCGGGCTCGTTCGGCGGGCTGTCGGTGCCGAACACCAGCTTGTGGCGCGGCAGCTCCTTGGCGAATTCGGCGATGCGCGCCTGGAAGCACCAGCCGGATTCGACGTACACGTTGGGCGTGTCCATCGTCATCCAGAAGGCCTCGAACGAGTAGTTGCCGCCGGTCTGGATGCCGAAGTGCGCCAGCACGAAGTTCACCATCGGGAACTCGCGGATGATCGGGTAGAACTGCGTCGGGATCGAGAACGGTCCGTCGCCGGTGTGGATCAGCACGATGATGTTGTACTTGGCGCACATCTTCATCGCCGGGCGCAGCCACTCGAGCGCACGATCGGGCCGGTAGCCGTGCATGTTGGTGTGCAGCTTCAGCATCTTGAAGCCGTACTCCTTGTGGTGGAACTCGATCTCGGCAGCGCCGTTTTCCGGGCCCCAGCGCGGGTTGTAGAGGAAGTTGCCGATGAAGCGGTCCGGGTACTTCTGCGTCAGCTCGGCGATGTAGGACATGTAGTCGCGGATGCCGTCGCGCCCGCGCCGGTTGCCGTCGCGATAACCGGTGTTGCCGGGCGGCGGCATGATGAAACCCATGTCGATGCGGCGCGGCTTGCCGTTGATCATGTAGGGGCCGTCCATCAATTTCAGCATGCGCTCGCCGTTGAACGGCGTGCCGGTATGGCGCCAGGCTTCGTCGACCAGGTTCGTGGGGTGCAGGTGGGTATCGATGATCATGTTTCAGTCTCCGGGCCGCCTGCTCAGTACAGGCCGATCGTGGGTTGGGGTGCGACCTTGCGGCCAAGATGCTTCTCGGCTTCCGCGAAGTTCTTCGGGACCGGGGTCGGCTCGATGCCGACCATCCGGGCGATGTTGTTGCCGAGGTAGTCTTCCAGCGTGTCCTCGTCGAGGTTCAGGCCCTGCGGCGGATTCGTGCACAGCACCTCGAGCAGACGCAGCCACATGCCGGGCTCGTTGGGCGGCGTGTCCGAGCCGAAGATGATCTTGTGCTTGGGCAGCGTCTTGGCGAATTCGACGATGCGCGACTGCAGGCACCAGCCGGACTCGCAATAGACATTGGGCAGCTCCATCGCCCACTGGTACGGCTCGAAGCAATACACGCCGCCGGTCTGCACGCCGAAGTGCGCCATGATGAAGTCGATGGTCGGGAACTCCTTGATCATCGGAACCCATTCGGTCGGGATGCTGTACGGGCCGTCGCCGGTATGCACCTTCACCGGCACGCCGAGTTCGGCGCATTTCCTGAGCGCGGGGCGCACCCAGTCGAGCGCGCGATCGGGCCGGTAGGCGTGCATGTTGGCCTGCATCTGCACCATCTTGAAGCCGTGCTCCTTGACGTAGCGCTCGATCGCCTCGACCCCGTTCTGCACGCCGCAGCGCGGGTTGTAGACGAAGCAGCCGAGGAAGCGATCGGGGTGCTCCTGCACGCACTTGAGCGTGTAGGCCATGTAGGCATCGATCGACTCGCGGCCCGAGAGCTCGCCGTCGGTCCAGGTGTAGATGGTGTTGCCCTGCGGCGGCTGGATGAAGGCCTTGTCGATGCGGCGCGGCTTGCCGTTGACGAAGTACGGGCCATCCATCGTCTCCAGCAGCCGATCGACGGTGTAGGGCTCACCCTCGTGCCACCAGGCCAGGTCGACCTGGTCGGTGGGGTAGCAGCTGATGTCGATGATCATGGGTGAATCTCCTTTGATGGGGAACGAACGGAATGAAGCGCTTCAGGCGGCTTCCAGCGCCTTCGGGGTCGTGGGCCGGGCCAGGCAGGATTGCAGGCGCTCGCGCAGGGGTTCGGCCTCGAGCTTTCGGCCGATGAACACCAGTTTGCTTTCGGGTGTCTCGTCGCCCCATGGCGTCGAGGGCTTGAGCTCCAGGATGCGGTGCACGCCCTGCAGAACGTGGCGGCGCTCGTCGCCCTGCACCTGCAGGATGCCCTTGAGCCGGAAGATGTCGTCGCCGGCATCGACCATCAACTCGTCCAGGCTGCGCATCAGGCGGGCGGCGTCGAACGGGGCGTCGAACAGGAACGATTCGGACGCAACCGATGGATCGTGGCTGTGCGATCCGGAGCCGCCGGCAGCACCGTGATCGTGGTCGTGGTCGCAGTTCTCGTCGCAGACATGGTCGTGGCCGTCGTCGTGCGCATCGTCGAAAAAATCGGCATCCCGGGTCGTCAGCACGCCTGACTCGAACGATTGCAGGCCCAGGATCTGCGACAGATCCACCTTGGCCTGCACGGTGCGCAGGATGGGCGCGCCAGCGTTGAGCGTGCGGATGCGGCGCTCGACCTCGGCGAGCTGCGCCGGCTCGACGAGGTCGGCCTTGTTCAGCAGAATGCGGTCGGCCACCACGATCTGGGTCACCGCCTGGTTGTCGTACTCGGCCAGCGCGTGGTCGTCCAGATGCGGCTGCACATGCAGCGCGTCGACCAGCGCGACCACGCCGTCGAGCACCACCTTCTTCGCGACCTCGTTGTCCATGAAGAAGGTGGCCGCGACCGGCGACGGATCGGCCAGGCCGCTGGTCTCGACCAGGATGTGGTCGAACTGGTCCTTGCGCTCCAGCAGCTTCTGCAGAATCTTGACCAAGTCGTTGCGCACGTCGACCACGCAGCAGATACAGCCGTTCGCGACCTGGAAGATTTCCTCGTCCGAAGCCAGCACCAGGTCCGAGTCGACATCGACCTCGCCGAACTCGTTCTCGATCACCGCGATGCGGTGGCCGTGCTTTTCGGTCAGGATGTGATTCAGCAGCGTGGTCTTGCCCGCGCCCAGGAAGCCGGTGAGGATCGTGACCGGCACCGGCCGGTGTGCATCGTGATGGTTCATGCGGGTACTCCTTG
>JAFECV010000161.1 GCA_018241985.1 Pseudomonadota bacterium
GCACGAACAGCGGGATCTCCGCTTCGAAGCGCTCGCCGTCCTCGGCGACGCAGAAATAGCTGCCGTGCATCGTGCCGCTCGCGGTGCGCAGGCGGCAGCCGCTGGTGTAGCGGAACGACTCGCCCGGCTGCAGCAGCGGCTGGTGCCGACCACGCCCAGGCCCTTGACCTGCTCGACCTGGCCGTCGGCGTCGCTGATGAACCAGTGGCGCGCGATCACCTGCGCCGCGACTTCGCCCGCGTTCGTGATCGTCACCGTGTAGGCAAACCCGTACAGGTTCTGCAACGGGTCGGACTGCTCGGGCAGGTAGCGCGGCTCGACTTCGACCGCGATCCGGTACTTCGCCATGGCGGCAATGGTAACGGCCTCGCGGGCGCGCCGCCGCCACCTGCGACAATTCGCGCCATGAGCCAGTTCCCGCCGCGCCAGTTCCGGATCGCGCCGTCCATCCTGTCGGCCGACTTCGCCCGTCTGGGCGACGAGGTGGGCAACGTGATCGCGGCCGGCGCCGACTGGATCCACTTCGACGTGATGGACAACCATTACGTGCCGAATCTGACCTTCGGGCCGATGGTCTGCCAGGCGCTCAAACCCCATGCGCGGCGCGCGGACGGCACGCCGGTGCCGATCGACGTGCACCTGATGGTGCAGCCGGTCGACGCGCTCGCCGCCGCGTTTGCCGATGCCGGCGCGGACCTGATCAGCTTCCATCCGGACGCCAGCACCCACGTGCACCGCAGCATCCAGGCGATCAAGGCGCGCGGCTGCCAGGCGGGGCTGGTGTTCAACCCGGCCGCGAGCCTGGACGTGCTCGACTGGGTGCTGGACGACATCGACCTGGTGCTGGTGATGAGCGTGAACCCCGGCTTCGGCGGCCAGGGCTTCATCGCGTCCGCGCTGCGCAAGATCGAGGCCGTGCGCCGGCGCATCGACGCGAGCGGCCGCGACGTCCGGCTCGAGGTCGACGGCGGCATCAAGACCGACAACATCGCGAGCGTGGCTGCCGCCGGCGCCGACACCTTCGTCGCGGGGAGCGCGATCTTCGGCAAGCCCGATTACGCGGCGACGATCGCGGCGATGCGCGTGGCGCTGGCCGGCGGCTGAACGGCCGCGCGGGCTGCGAGACCCGCGCCGCCTTGCCGGCGTTCGACGCGTCCGAGTCCGGAGCGCCGCCTCAGCCCGCCAGCGGCGCAGTCACGGCCTCAATCTGCTGGACGAGCGTCGGCGTCAACCTCGCGATCAGCGCCACGGCGCCGAGGTTTTCCTCTAGCTGCGCGCGCCGCGACGCGCCGGTGATCACGGTGCTGACGCGCGGGTTGCGCGCGGCCCAGGCGATCGCGAGCTGGGGCAGCGTGCAGCCGAGCTCGGCGGCGATCGGCTCGAGCTGCGCGACCGCGGCGTTCTTCGCCGCGTCAGTCAGGTCCTTCACGAACGCGCCAATGCCGCCGAGCGCGCCGCGGCTGTCGGGCGGCACGCCGCCGCGGTACTTGCCGCTGACCAGCCCGCCGGCCAGCGGGCTCCAGGTCGTCAGGCCCAGGCCGATGTCGTCATACAGCCGCGCGTACTCCTGCTCGACGCGGCGGCGGTGGAACAGGTTGTACTGCGGCTGCTCCATCACCGGCTTGTGCAGGTGGTGCCGCTCGGCGATGTCCCAGGCGGCGCGGATGTCGGCGGCCGACCATTCGCTGGTGCCCCAGTACAGCGCTTTGCCCTGGCGGATCATGTCGCTCATCGCCCAGACGGTTTCCTCGATCGGGGTGTTCGGATCGGGCCGGTGGCAGTAGACCAGGTCGATGAAGTCCAGCCCCATGCGCCTGAGCGAGCCGTCGATCGCCTGCATCAGGTACTTGCGGTTCAGCGTGTCGCGGTGGTTCACCGGCTGCGCGTCGCGGTCGAGGCCCCAGTAGAACTTGGTCGACACGATGTACGAGAGGCGCGGCCACTCGAGTGCGCGCAGCGCATCGCCCATCACGACCTCGCTCATGCCCTTGGCATAGGCTTCGGCGTTGTCGAAGAAGTTCATGCCGGCACCCTTTGCCGCCGCCAGCAGTTCGCGCGCGGCGGCGGTGTCGACCTGGTTGTGGTAGGTGACCCACGAGCCGAGCGACAGTTCGCTGACCTGCAGGCCGCTGCGGCCGAGACGACGGTATTGCATGGTGTGCGGGCGCTTTTTCAACGCCAGACTTAACGCCAGACTTGTTCGTGCCGCATCACCAGCGGATCGAGCCGCTGGTCGACCTGCCGCGCGAGCGTTGCGCGGTCCGGCTCGGCGACGCCGCTCCACGCGACGGTGATCAGGCTGCCGTGCTCGGGGTGCGCGCCGACTTCCACCGCCAGGCTCGCGCCGCCCGGCGTCAGATCCGCCAGCATGCCGGTCACCGCGTGCCGGGCCGCCTGCCAGCGCAGCGCCGGCTTGAACACCTTGCCGACCGCGGTCAGCGGGATCGCGTCGACGAGGAACAGGTGGACCGGCACCGCGGCGCGCTCGGGCGTTTGCGCGCGCACGTGGTCGAGCAGTTCGTCCGCGGTCGTGGCGGCGCCGGGCTTGAGCTGCACGAACGCGACCGGCAGTTCGCCGGCATACGGATCGGGCTGGCCGACCAGCGCGGCCAGTGCGACCGCGGGATGGCGGAAGAACACCTCTTCGATCGCCAGCGGGTCGATGTTGTGCCCGCCGCGGATGATCAGGTCCTTCGCGCGGCCGGTGATCCACAGGTAGCCATCGTCGTCAAGCCGCCCGAGGTCGCCCGAGTTGACCCAGCCCGGCAGGGCGAACGCGCCGCGGTTGTGCGCCTCGCTGACGTAGCCCGAGAACACGCCGGGCCCGGCCATCGCGACCACGCCGATCTCGTTCGGCGCGCAGTCGCCGGCGAAGCGGCCCTCGGTGTCGATGCGAACGATCCGCACTCGGCTGTACGGCACCGCGTGCCCGACCGAGCCGAGCCGTACCGGCCGGTGCGCGTAGCTCATCGCGTGCACGCTCGAGGTCTCGGTCATGCCGTAGACCTCGAGCACCGGCACCTTCAGCCGCTCCTCGTACACATGGCCGACCGCAACCGGAATCGCCGAGCCGCCGCCCGACACATAGCGGATTGACGACAGGTCCGCACCATCCACCGGCACGCCCAGCGCCGCGGCGAGCACGGTCGGCACGCCGCCGAACACGGCAGGCCGATAGCGCTCGACCAGCCGCCAGACGTTGCGGATCGCCGCCGGGTCGCGCCAGCCCGCCGGCGAGACGATCACCAGCGTGCTGCCCATCGACAGCGCCGCCAAGCCTTGTGTGAGCGCGCCGCCGACGTGGAACAGCGGCAGCCCGAACAGCAGCGAGCGGCCGGCGCCGGTCGGCAGCAGCAGGCCCATCGCCCACGCCTGGTACACCTGGTTCGCATGCGTGTGGCGCACCAGCTTCGGCGTGCCGGTGGTGCCGCCGGTGTGGAAGTAGCCGGCGATGTCGCCGGCCGCGATGCGGCGCCCGCTCGTCAACCGGTCGGCCGGGTATTTGGCGATCAGCGCGTCGAAGTCGTGCACGTGCTGCGCTGTATCGGCTGCATCGGCCGCGCCGTGCACCACCAGGATCGCCTTGAGTCCCGGCAGCAAGCCCCGGATCTGCTGCACCTTGTCCCAGATGTCGGAGCCCGGCACCGGGCCGAGCGTGACCAGCACCCGGGTGTCGGCCGCGCGCAGGATTTCGGCGATCTGCGCCGCCGACAGCAGCGGATTCACCGGGTTCGCGATGCCGGCCGCCTGCGCGCCGAACAGCGTGAAGAACGCCTGCGGAACGAGCGGCAGCAGGAAGCTCACCACGTCCTGCGGCCCGACGCCGAGGTCGGCGAACATGTTGGCGGCCTGCGTCACGCGCGCGATGAACTCGCGGTGCGAGATCGTCAGCGGCGGCTCATCCGGGTCTGCCTTCGGCAGGAACCGGATCGCCGCCGCCTGGGGATCCTGCGCGGCGCCGAGCTGCAGCGCCTCGTAGGTGCTCTGCGGCACGATGCGCTCGGTGTACGGCGTCGCCTCGAACGCCGCGAGCTCGGCCGCGTCGCGCAGCGCCGGCAGTTCTTCGCCGATGAATCGATCGAGCAGATGCGCATGGGCCATGGTGGACTCCGCGAAGGCTACCGGGTTGGTGCGGATCATTCTAGGCCGGGCTTCGCCGCGAATGAAGCCGGCCCATCCACCGTCGGACTCCCTCGCCTGCGTGTTCGGCCACCGGCTGGAAGCCGCTCGACCATGAGCCCATTCGTGATAACATTGTTTTAACTTCAAATGAGGGCCGCCATGCAGATCGTGATTCGCAACATCGGCAACAGCAAGGGGGTGGTCCTGCCCAAACCGCTGCTGGCCCAGGTGGGGCTGGACGAAGATTCGGTGGCGAATGTGTCCGTCGAGAACGGTGCCATCGTGCTGCGCAAACCGGCCAAGCCGGTGCGTTCCGGCTGGGCCGACGCTGCCGAGGCCGTGGCGGCGGCCGGTGACGATGCGCTGCTGCTGGGTGAGTTCGGCAATGCGGCGGACGCCGACCTGACATGGTGAAGCGCGGTGAGATCTGGCTGGTCAATCTCGATCCCGCCGTGGGCAGCGAAATCCGCAAGACGCGCCCGTGCGTCGTGGTGTCCCCGCCCGAGTTGCACGAGCATCTGCGCACCGTGATCGTGGCGCCCATGACGTCCAAGGGCTTCACGGCCCCTTTTCGGGTTCCGATCACGCACGCCGGCACCAAGGGCCTGATCGTGCTCGATCAGCTCAGAACCGTGGACAAGGCACGCCTGGTCAAGAAGCAGGGCGCGGCATCCGCCAGGACCTGGAGCGTCGCGCTGGCGGTGCTGCGAGAAGTCTTTGAGGAATGACCTGAACGGCCCAGCGGGCGCGCCGATCGACGCCGCGATTCTCGACCTCGACGGCACGCTGGTCGACACGCTGGACGATTTCGTCGCGGCGCTGAACCTGACGCTGGCCGAGTTCGCGCAGGGCCGCGACGCGCCGCGGGTCGACCGCGCGGCCGTCGAGCGGCTCGTCGGCAAGGGTTCCGAACACCTGCTGCGTTCGGTGCTGAATCTGCCGCAAACGCAGGTGATGTATGCACAGTCAGCTATTGATTTGGGAGCATTCGCGCGGCTGATGGCCTGCTACCAGCGCCACTACCGCGCGGTCAACGGCCGCCATGCGCGCGTCTATCCGGGCGTCGAGGACGGGCTGGCGCTGCTGGCGCGCCGGGGCCTGCCGCTCGCCTGCGTGACGAACAAGCCGACCGAGTTCGCGCGTGCGCTGCTGGGTGCAAAGGGGCTGGCCGGGTATTTCCGCTTCGTGTCCGGCGGCGACGCGTTCGAGCGCGGAAAACCCGATCCGCTGCCGCTCGTGCAGACCTGCGCGGCGCTCGCCACGGCGCCCGCGCGCACGCTGATGATCGGCGACTCGAGCAACGACGCCAGGGCAGCGCGCGCCGCCGGCTGCCCGGTGCTGCTGCTTGGCTACGGCTACAACCACGGCGAGCCGGTGCATGACGTCGACGCGGACGGCGTCGTCGACTCGCTGGTCGAGGTCGATGCCTGGCTCGACGCGCGGACCGCGCGCGATGCATGAAATGGGGTCAAGAGGCCGCGGAGCAGGCCGCGCGCGGGCACCCGTGGAGCCGGCTCCGCCGGGCCG
>JAFECV010000162.1 GCA_018241985.1 Pseudomonadota bacterium
GGCGATCTGCATGTGTCGTACGGCCGCGTCGATGCGGTGCGCGGCGTGTCGCTGTCGCTGCAGGCCGGCCAGATCGTGTCGGTGATCGGCCCGAACGGCGCGGGCAAGACGACGCTGCTGTCTGCGGCGATGGGCCTGCTGCCGTCCAAGGGAACCCTGCGCTTCGATGGCCACGATCTGCATGCGATGGACGTCGAAGCGCGCGTCGAAAGTGGCCTGTGCCTCGTGCCCGAAACGCGCGAGCTGTTCGGCGAGTTGTCGGTGCTGGACAACCTGATGCTGGGCGCCTATGCGAAGCGACTGGCGCGCGCAACGCTGCGCAGCCGCCTGGACGCCGTGTACGACCGGTTTCCCCGCCTGGCCGAGCGGCGCGCGCAGCGCGCGGACACGCTCTCCGGCGGCGAGCGCCAGATGCTCGCGCTGGGGCGCGCGCTGATGTCGGGGCCGCGCCTGCTGATGCTGGACGAGCCCAGTCTCGGGCTGGCGCCGCTGATCGTGCGGGAAATCTTCGTCATCGTCCGAAGCCTGCGCCAGGACGGCGTGTCGATCCTCCTCGTCGAGCAGAACGCTCGGGCGGCGCTCGAGAGCTCCGACCACGGCTATGTGCTCGAGACCGGCGAGATCGCGCTGAGCGGGTCGTCGGCGATGCTGGCGGACGACCCGCGCGTGCACGCCACCTATCTCGGCGGCGCGACCGATGACGACTGAACCGGCGGGGTTGGCAGGGCGCACCGCATTCGTCACCGGCGCGGCGCAGGGCCTCGGCTACGGCATTGCCAGCGCGCTGGCCGAGGCCGGCGCGCGGGTCGCGCTGACGGACGTCGACGAAGACCGCGTGCGAGACGCCGCCGACGCGCTGCGCCGCGAAGGCCGTGACGTCATCGCGCTGCCGCTGGACGTGCGCATCGAGGCAAGTTTCGAGCGCGCCTTCGCCGGCGTGCTGGACCGCTGGGGCCGGGTCGACGTGATGATCAACAACGCGGCGCTCACCGCGCACGGGTCGCTGTGGGACATCACGAGCGACGAGTGGGACGAGGTGCTGGCCGTCAACCTGCGCGGCTGCTTCTTCGGCTGCCGTATCGCCGGCCGGCACATGCGCGAGACGCGCGCCGGCGGGCGCATCATCAACCTGTCGTCGATCGCGGGGCAGCAGGCGAGCGCCGCCAGCGGCGCGCACTACGCCGCGTCCAAGGCCGGCATCCTCGCGCTGACGCGTGCCTTCGCGACCGAGTTGGCCGCGTATCGGGTGACGGTGAACGCGCTCGCGCCGTCGGCGGTGGAAAGCCCTGCGCTGCGCGAGCTCGACGCCGCGCAGCGCGAGCGCCTCGCCCTGGCGACTCCGCTCGGGCGTTTTTGCGAAATGCACGAAGTCGCCGCCGCCGCAGTCTTCCTCGCGGGCGACGGCGCCGGCTACATCACCGGCGCGACGCTGGACCTGAACGGCGGCCGCCTGATGCGCTGATCGCGCCGATCACATCACCCGGTTGCGCGCGGCCGGCGGGTTCTTCGCGAAGTAGCGCAGGATGCCGCCGACGATCGCGTCGGCGAGCTTTTCGCGGTAGGCGTCGCTGTTGAGTTTCGCTTCTTCGTCGGGGTTGCTGATGAAGCCGGTCTCGACCAGCACGCTCGGGATGTCGGGCGCCTTCAGCACCGCGAACGCGGCCTGCTCGACGCGGCCGGTGTGCAGCCGTCCCACGTCGCCGATCTCGCCGAGCACCGCGCTGCCGAGCTTCAGGCTGTCGCGGATCTGCGCCGACACGCTCATGTCGAGCAGCGTGCGCGCCACCTGCGCGTCCTTCGCGCGCACGTTCACGCCGCCGATCAGGTCGGCCCGGTTCTCGCTGTTGGCCATCCAGCGCGCGGTCGCGCTGGTCGCGCCGCCCTGGCTCAGCGCGAACACGCTCGCGCCGCGCGCCTGCGGCGTCAGGAACGCGTCGGCATGGATGCTGACGAACAGGTCCGCCTGCACGCGCCGCGCCTTCTGCACCCGCACCTGCAGCGGCACGAAGTAGTCGCCGTCGCGCGTCAGGAACGTGCGCACCGGATCGCCGTCCACGGTGCTTGCGTTGAGCCGGTCGCGCACCAGGAACGCGATCTTCAGCACCACGTCCTTCTCGTGCGTGCCGCCGGGGCCGGTCGCGCCCGGGTCCTCGCCGCCATGGCCGGGGTCGATCGCGACGATGATCAGGCGCTTGACCCGGTCCGGCGAATTCGCGCCCGTCGCCGGGATTTTTGAACGATTTCCGGCTGCAGCCATTGATCCACGCTGAGCTTGCGCTATGGAAGTAGTAGCATCGCCGGTGCCGGGCGCGGCCGGCTTCTGCTGCGCGCGGCTGGCCATCCACGCGCCGAGCGGATCGTTGTCGGCGCCGGCGCCCGGCGCTGCCGCGCTGCCGCCCTGTTCGTCGTGCAGCCGGTCGGCGATCAGCGCTGCGAGCGGGTCGGGCGGCTGCGTCGGATAGAGGTCGAGCACCAACCGGTACTGGTAGGCCGCGACCGGCATCAGCGAGAACACCTGCGGCCGGGTCGGCTGCTTCAGGTCCAGCACGAGCCGCACCACGTCCGGCGCGTTCTGCCCGACGCGCACGCCGCTGATGTACGGGTCGTCGGGCCGCACCTTCGCGACCAGTTCGCGCAGCGCCGGATCGAGTTCGATGCCAGAGATGTCGACCGCGAGCCGCGGCGGATCGGGCACGAAGATCTGCTTGGTTTGCAGCGGCCCGTCGGATTCGATCGTGACGCGGGTGTAGTCCTGCGCCGGCCAGACCCGCACCGCGACGATGCTCGCGCCGCGCGCGATCTGCGCGGCGCCGAGCAGCAGCAGCGCGCTGCCGGACCGCAGCAGCAGCCGGCGCTCGCGCTCCTTCGGCGTCATGCGAGCAACTCCTGCCCGAGCGCGGTGCCGGCGCTCAACTCCACCCTGCGCGACTGGTCCGACATAGCTTCTATTTTAATAGCAAGGTCGGCGCGGGGGATATGGGGTGCGGCTTTTTCGGGCCATTCGGCGAGCTTGAGCCCCGGGCCGGCGAAGACGTCGCGCAGGCCGGCCTCGATCCATTCGCGCGGGTCGTCGAAGCGGTAGAAGTCGCAGTGCCAGATGCAGAGCGCGCCGGCGCGGTACGGTTCGACCAGCGTGTAGGTCGGGCTCTTGATGCGCCCCGTGACGCCCAGCGCATGCAGCAGATGGCGCACGAACGTGGTCTTGCCTGCGCCGAGATCGCCGTGCAGCGCGATGAACACCGAAGGCAGCGCCGCCACGCGCCGCGCGAGGCCGCGTGCGAAGGCGCGGGTGTCGGCCTCGCTGTGCCAGACCAGTGATCGTTCGGTAACGAAAGGAGGCATGCTCTCTACAATCGGTGCGTGGCATTGC
Organism: Pseudomonadota bacterium; assembly: GCA_018241985.1. Taxonomy (GTDB): domain Bacteria; phylum Pseudomonadota; class Gammaproteobacteria; order Burkholderiales; family Burkholderiaceae_C; genus Rhodoferax_A. Next base: position 3,371 of record JAFECV010000162.1, read on the forward strand.
AACGCACAGGCGCAGGCGCCGTTGACGGACCGGCCCTGGTGGCCCTGATCCAGGGCTGGGGCCGCGAGCTTGGATTCTCCCAAATCGGCGTCGCGGGCGTTGACCTCTCTTCGGCCGAGGCGGGTCTGGCGGCCTGGCTTGCACAAGGCTTTCACGGCGAGATGAACTACATGGCCGCGCACGGCATGCGCCGGGCGCGCCCGGCCGAGCTCGTGCCCGGCACCGCGAGCGTGATCACCGTGCGCATGGACTATTTGCCGCAGGGCGTGGCGCCGGGCTGGCAGGATGTCGAATGGGCGCGGCTGGAGCGTCCGCGCGAAGGCATCGTCTCGGTCTATGCGCGCGGGCGCGACTACCACAAGGTGCTGCGGCCTCGGCTGCAGAAGCTCGCCGACCGCATCGCGGCGCAGGTCGGTCCGTTCGGGCACCGGGTGTTCACCGATTCGGCGCCGGTGCTCGAAGTCGAGCTCGCGAGCCGCAGCGGCCTCGGCTGGCGCGGCAAGCACACGCTGGCGCTGAGCCGCGACGCGGGGTCGATGTTCTTTCTCGGCGAGATCTACGTCGACTTCGAGCTGCCGCCGACCACGCCCGAGTCCGACCATTGCGGCAGCTGCAGCGCCTGCATCGACGCCTGCCCGACGGGCGCGATCGTCGCGCCGTACCGCGTCGATGCGCGCCGCTGCATTTCGTACCTGACGATAGAGCACCGCGGGGCGATCCCGACCGAGCTGCGGCCGCTGATGGCGAACCGGATCTACGGCTGCGACGACTGCCAGCTCGCGTGCCCGTGGAACAAGTTCGCGCGGCGCAGCGCGTTGCCGGACTTCGACGAGCGGGACGGCCCGAACGGCGCCCAGCTCGCGGCGCTGTTCGGCTGGACCGAAGCGGAATTTTTGCAGCGCACCGAAGGCAGTCCGATCCGGCGTATCGGCCACGAGCGCTGGCTGCGCAACATCGCAGTCGCGCTGGGCAATGCGCTGCGCACGAGCCGCGACTCGGCGCTGGTCGCGGCGCTGATGCAGCGCCGGGATGATGCTAGCCCGCTGGTGCGTGAGCATGTCGCGTGGGCGCTCGAACAGTGCGGCGCTGACGCCGCGGCGCGCTGATCGCCGCCCCGGCGCCGCGCACAGACTCCTGCGTTTGCTATCGTCGCGGCATGGATCCGAGCAGCCAGGTCAGCATCGATGCGTTCGTGGACGCGCTGTGGCTGGAGCAGGGGCTGTCCGCGAACACGCTGGCCGCGTACCGCCGCGACCTCAGCCTGTTCGCGCGGTGGCTCCACGCGGACCGCGGGCGCAGCCTGAACGACACGGTCGAGGGCGACCTGTCCGCGTACTTTTCCGCGCGGCACGCGACGACGCGCGCGACCACCGCGAACCGCCGGCTCACGGTGTTCAAGCGCTACTTCCGCTGGGCGCTGCGCGAGCGCCATCTCAGCGCCGATCCGACGCTCAAGCTCCAGTCGGCGAAGCAGCCGCTGCGCGTGCCCAAGACGCTGACGCAGGCGCAGGTCGAGGTGCTGCTGGCCGCGCCCGACACCGACAGCGCTTTAGGCCTGCGCGACCGCACGATGCTCGAACTGATGTACGCGAGCGGGCTGCGCGTGAGCGAACTGGTCACGCTGAAGGTGTTCCACGTCAGCATGAACGAGGGCGTGCTGCGCGTGCTCGGCAAGGGCGCGAAGGAGCGCCTCGTGCCGTTCGGCGAGGTCGCGCGGCTGTGGCTCGAGCGCTACCTGGGCGAGGCCCGGCCCGAGCTGCTGGCGGGCCGGCAGACCGACGACCTGTTCGTCACGCACCGCGGCGCCAAGGCCGGCCGCGGCATGACCCGGGTGATGTTCTGGATGATCGTCAAGAAACACGCGCGCGGCGCCGGCATCGCCGTGCCGCTGTCGCCGCACACGCTGCGCCACGCGTTCGCGACCCATCTGCTGAACCACGGCGCCGACCTGCGCGCGGTGCAGATGCTGCTCGGCCACGCCGACATCTCGACCACGACGATCTACACCCACGTGGCACGCGAGCGGCTCAAGCAGTTGCATGCGCAGCATCATCCGCGCGGGTGATCGGCTCGTCACTCGCGCCGGATCAACTCCAGGCCTTCCCGGTACGCGGTTACCCCGAACTCCGGGAACCGGCGCTTGAACTTCGTGGAGTCGAACAGGTTGTCGTGTTGGTAGCGGGGCAGCAGTTCCCTGATCTCGCGCGCCGGTTTGGAGAAGAGGCCGGCCGCGATCAAGGTCCATTTGCCGATGACGGCGTAGGCG
>JAFECV010000163.1 GCA_018241985.1 Pseudomonadota bacterium
AAGGGCGGCTACGAGGGCACGCGGCTGCACGACTGCGAATCGGGGCGAGGCATGGTGGCGCTCCGCCATGTCGAGGTCTACCGGGATTTCGTGTTCGCCAGGATCAGCGATGCCGGGCCTGATTTCAGGAGCTACTTCGGTGATGTCCTGGATGCGATCGACAACCTGGTCGATCGCTCCCCGGTCGGGCGGCTGCGCATCGAAGGCGGCGTGCTGCGCAACGTGATCCAGTGCAACTGGAAGATGTATCTGGAGAACATCAACGACACGGTGCATCCGCAGTCGACGCATGAATCGCCGGCGCAGGCCGCGAAGGCGCTGTGGCAGGATCAACCGGAAGATGCGCCCAAGCCGATGGCGATGGAACAGATCCTGCCGTTCGGTGCCGGGTATGAATTCTTCGATCGCATGGGCGGCCGCATCTATCCGAACGGACACAGTGTCCTGGGAACCCAGTTCAGCATCCATTCGGGCTACGCCCGGCTGCCCGACTACGAGCGCGCGCTCGCAGGCGCGTACGGCGCCGAACGTGCCACCGCGATCCTCGAGCGCTCGCCACAGAACGCCGTCTGCTTTCCCAGCCTCGCGGTCAAGGGATCGCCGCAGACCTTCCGCGTGATTCGTCCGCTCGCCGTCGACCGCACCCTGGTCGAAGCCTGGAGCCTGCGCGTCGAAGGCGCGCCGGACCTGCTGTTCCAGCGGTCGATGGCCTACAACCGTCTCGCGTTCTCGCCCATGTCGGTGGTCGCGCACGACGATGTCCATCTGTTCGAGCACATGCAGCAGGGATTGCGCGGCGAAGGCAACGAATGGATCAGCCTGCATCGCGGCTTCGACGCCGCGGAACTTGCCGCCCCGACCCTCGACGTCGGCGGCACGAACGAGATCCTGATGCGCAACCAGTTCCGCGCCTGGGTCCGGTTCATGACGATGTCGATGCCGGAGTGATGCGATGGCAGAGACGACGGAACATTCGCTGTTCGAGTTCATCGCTTACGAGGCGCAATTGCTGGATGCGCTGCGCCTGGACGAGTGGCTGGCGCTGTTCGCCGACGAAGGCCGCTACTGGGTGCCGCTCCGCGGGGCGCTTCAGGCCGACGACGGCACGCACAATGCGCTCGCCGACGAAGACCGGCTGCTGCTGGCGCTGCGCATAGCGCGGCTGAAGAACCCGCGGGCGCATTCGCAGCATCCGCCGAGCCGCTGCCAGCATGTGCTGCAGCAGTCCACGGTTGTTCATGCCGATGCCGCCGCGCGCCGCTACGAGCTGCGCACCCCGTTCATCTATGTCGAAGCGCGCGCGGACCAGCAGCTGATGCTGAGCGGCTGTTATCTTCATCGGCTGGTCGACACGACCGGCGGCTTGCGCATCGCGCTCAAGCGCGTCGACCTGTTGAATCCAGGAGCTGCGCTGCCGGCCGTCCAGCTTTTTCCATGACCGTCGGTGCAAACCCGGCGCTGCCCACGCAACACAACCCGACGAGCAACACGATGAAGAAACTCATTCTCCATGCCGCTGCCATGACTTGCGTCTTCGCCTTGGCCGCGGGCGCGCGCGCCGCCGACCTGAAGGTCGGCCTGAGCGTGTCGCTGACCGGGCCGAATTCCTCGCTGGGGATTCCGTACGCGAAAGGGATGAAGGCGGCCCTCGCCTACAAGCCCGAGGTCGATGGGCGCAAGATCGACCTGATCGTGCTCGACGACGCCTCCGATCCGACGACCGCCGGGCGCAACGCCCGCAAGCTGGTCGAGGAGGACAAGGTCGACGTGCTGATGGGGACCTCGGGCGTGCCGGCGGCGATCGCGATCGCCCAGGTGGCGCAGGAAAGCAAGACCCCGATGATCGGACTGACGCCGATCGCGCTCGACGCCAAGGACAATGCCTGGGTGCACACGGTCGCGCAGCCGACCCAACTGATGGTCGACGCGGTGATCGAGCGCATGAAGCGCGACGGCGTGAAGACGGTGGGCTACATCGGCTTCTCCGACGCATGGGGCGATCTGGTCTACAACGCGCTGATGAAGTCCGCACCGGCGGCCGGCATCAAGGTGGTCGGCAACGAGCGCTATGCGCGCTCCGATCAGTCGGTCGCGGGGCAGGTGCTGCGGATCATGGTGCAGCACCCGGATGCCGTGATGAACGGCGGCGCCGGCACGCCGGGCGCACTGCCGTTCCTGGCGCTGGCCGAGCGCGGCTACAAGGGGCGGCTGTACGGCCAGCACGGCCTGATCAACCCGGACTTCCTGCGCGTCGCGGGCGCATCGGCGCAAGGCGCGCTGATGCCGACCGGTCCGGTGATCGTCGCCTCCCAGTTGCCCGACGACTATCCGACGAAGAAGATGGCGCTCGAGTTCCACAGCGTGTACCAGCGCGTCAACGGCGCGCCGTCGACCGATGCGTTCTCGGCCTATTCGTTCGATGGGTGGCTGGTGTTTTGTGACGCCGCGGCGCGTGCGCTGCCGAAGGCGGAACCCGGAACCGCCGCTTTCCGGCTCGCGTTGCGCGATGCGATCGCAAGCACCCACGAGCTGGTCGGCACCCATGGTGTCTACAACTTCAGGCCGGGCGATCTGTACGGTGTCGATCAGCGCGCCCGCGTGATCGTCAAGGTGGACAACGGCAAGTGGCTGCTCGCGCCGTGATGCGCTCGGGTGCAACGGAGGTCATCCGATGAACTGGGATGTCGCGCTGATCCTGTCGTTCGACGGGCTGGCCAATGGCGCCATCTATCTGCTGGCGGGCCTCGGCCTGGTGCTGATCTTTTCCGTGACGCGGGTGGTGTTCGTGCCGTTCGGCGACATCGCGGCATTCGCCGCGCTGAGCCTGGCTGCGTTCGAGACCGGTCATGCGCCGGCGACGATAGGCCTGGTGCTGACGCTGGCGGTGCTGGCGGTCCTGGTTGAACTGGGCGTTCTGTTGCGCCGCCGCGAGTTCGCCCGCATGCCCCGGGCCGTGGCCGTCTGGGGCGTGCTGCCGGCCTTGCCCTGCCTGGCCGCATGGGCCATAGGCGGACGCACGATGCCGGCCGCGGTGAACATCATCGTCTCGATCCTGCTCGTGGTGCCGATCGGGCCGTTGATCGCCCGGGTCGCGCTGCAGCCGATCGCGGACGCCTCGGTGCTGGTGCTGCTGATCGCGTCCCTCGCGCTGCATTTCCTGCTGTCGGGGCTGGGCTTGCTGTTCTTCGGTCCGGAGGGGTCGCGCACGAGTCCGCTGGCGAACGGCGCCGTGTCGCTGGGTGGTTTCTCGGTCGGCGCGCAGACCCTGCTGATGATCGCCTCGGCCGTGGTGCTCAGTGGCCTCTTCTACCTGCTGTTCGAGCGCACGCTGACCGGCAAGGCGCTGCGGGCGACCGCGGTCAACCGCGTCGGCGCACGCCTGGTCGGCGTGCGGCCGGCGCGCACCGCGTCGCTCGCCTATTGCGCCGCATCGCTGCTGGGCGGTTTGATCGGCGTGCTGATCGCGCCGGTGACGACGATGTATTACGACTCGGGCTTCATCATCGGCCTGAAGGCGTTCGTCGCCGCGATCATCGGCGGGCTGACCAGCTATCCGCTCACCGCGCTCGGCGCGGTCGCGGTTGGTTTTGTCGAGAGCTTTTCGTCGTTCTGGAGCGGCGCCTTCAAGGACGTCATGGTGTTCGGTCTGCTGATTCCGGTGCTGCTGATTCGCTCCTACCTGGTTCCGCACTTCGAGGAGGATGCCGAGGAGATCGACCAATGAGCCCGCGCTCCGTCCACATCACGTTGTTGGCGGTCGTCGTCGCCGCGTTCGCGGTGGCGCCGACCTTGCTCAGCGGTTTCACCGTCTCGTTGCTGAACGACATCGGCATCGGTGCCTTGGTGGGCCTGGGTCTGGTGCTGCTCACCGGCATCGGCGGCGCGACCTCGTTCGGCCAGGCGGCGTTCGTCGGCATCGCCGCCTACACGACCGCGTGGCTGACGACGGCGCAGGGGGCGTCGCCGTGGCTGGGGCTGGTCGCGGCACTGGTGTTGACGGGCCTGTCGGCGCTGATCATCGGACTGTTGACGCTGCGGCTCGGCGGCCACTTCCTGCCGCTGTCGACCATCGCCTGGGGTCTGTCGATTCCGCTCATATTCGGCAACGTCGATGGCCTGGGCCGGCACACCGGGATGTCCAACATCCCGCCGCTTCACTTGGGTGCGTGGTCGCTGGCGGAACCGCGGGCGATCTACTACCTGATCTGGGCCCTGGTCGGCCTCGCCTGCCTGTTCTGCTACAACGTCTTGCATTCGCGCATCGGCCGCGCGATCCGCAGCCTGCGGGGCGGGTCCACGCTGCTCGCCAGCGTCGGTGCCGACGCGTTTCGCGTGCGCCTGATGCTGTTCGTGCTGGCGGCCCTGCTGGCAGGCGTGGCGGGTTGGCTGTATGCGCACATGAACCGCTTCGTCAGCCCGTCGCCGTTCGATCTGCGCGCCAGCATCGAATACCTGCTGATGGTCGTCGCCGGCGGGCTCGGCCAGCTCAGCGGCGCGATCGCCGGCTCGGCGCTGGTGTTGATCCTGAAGAACGGCTTGCAGGATGTCCTGCCGATGATCTCGCGCAGCGGCACGCAGACGCAGAGCATCGTCTTTGCGGCGCTGTTCATCCTGCTGCTGCAGCAGGCGCGCGCCGGCTTGATGGGTTTCGTCGTGCGCAAGGTGCGTGGCCGTTTCGGTTCCATGTTCGGTGCCGCGCAGGTCGCTGCGCCCGCCGAACCGCTGGCGAGGCGCGCGCTGCCCGAGCGCGGGCGGCGCATCCTGGAGGTCACCGACGCGGTCAAGCGCTTCGGCGGCCTCGTCGCGGTCAACGGCGTGAGCTTCGAGGTGAACGCGGGCGAGATCGTCGGCCTGATAGGTCCGAACGGGGCCGGCAAGTCGACCATGTTCAATCTGCTGACCGGCGCGTTGCCGCTGACGCAGGGGCGCGTCGAATTTCTCGGCACCGACGTCACGGATCTGCCGCAACGCAGGATCGCGCGGCTCGGTATGGCCCGTACGTTCCAGCACGTGAAGCTGCGGCCGCACATGAGTCTTCTCGACAACGTGGCGCTCGGCGCCCATGGGCGCGCCCGCTCCGGCATGGTCGCTGCCGGCCTGCGCCTGGACCGGCGCCAGGAGGCGCAACTGCTGGCGGAAGCGCGGCATCAGCTCGCGCGCATCGGGTTGGCGGACCGCGCGCACGAATTGGCCGGCAACCTGCCGCTGGGCACGCAGCGCATCCTGGAGATCGCGCGCGCGCTGGCCGCCGACCCGGTGCTGCTGGTGCTCGACGAACCGGCGGCGGGCTTGCGTCGCCCCGAAAAGAAGGCGCTCGGCGAGCTGCTGCGCAAGCTCCGCGAGGAGGGCGTGACGATCCTCATCGTCGAGCACGACATGGATTTCGTGATGAAGCTGGTCGATCGCCTGATCGTGATGAACTTCGGTTCCAAGCTCGTGGAGGGGGTGCCTGCCGCCGTCCGCGCCGACGAGCGCGTGCAGGCGGCCTACCTGGGCGGCGTCGCGGTGGCGCCGGTGCTCCAGTCCGCGCCGGCTGCGGCCGCGGCGGGCCGCTCGGAAGCGGTTCCGGCGCAAGGCGGAGGGTCAGCATGACCACGGCGATGCTGGAGATCGGCGATCTGCAT
>JAFECV010000164.1 GCA_018241985.1 Pseudomonadota bacterium
ATCTGGTGGTCGACATGACCAACTTCTTCAGGCAGTACCACTCGATATCCCCATACCTGATCAATCCGGATCCGCCCCCGGAAAAGGAGCGTTTGCAGTCGCCCGCCGAGCGCGACAAGCTCAACGGCTCCTACGAGTGCATCCTGTGCGCGTGCTGCAGCAGCCAGTGCCCGTCGTTCTGGTGGAATCCGGACAAGTTCGTCGGACCGGCGGGATTGATCCAGGCCTACCGGTTTATCGTCGACAGCCGCGACCGGGCCACGGGGGAGCGGCTCGACGACTTGAACGATGCCTATCGCCTGTTCCGCTGCCGCACCATCATGAATTGCTCCGAGGTCTGCCCCAAGGGGCTGGAGCCGGCCCATGCCATCGAGATGATCCGGCTGAAAATGCTGGGGGTCGACAAGGCCGACGGCCTTGAAGTCCATCGCCCGCCGCCGATACGGTAGGACCGCGAACGCGGTGCGGTGCCATGTCGATTCCTTGCAGCGCCGACAATCGCCGGTAATGGCCACCGGAAATTCCTTGCCGCTGGCGCCACGACCGCCACTTTGACGGAAACACGCATGACCTCTATCGACAACGCCGCCACCGTCGACCCAAACGGGTCGCTCGGAAAACCCGATCGCCTGCCAGTGCTGTTCATCGGCCATGGCAGCCCGATGAATGCGATCGAGGACAACGAATACCGGCGCAGCTGGCAGGCGCTGGGTGCGCAGTTCGGCACGCGCTGGCCGCGGCCGCGAGCGATCCTCTGCATTTCCGCGCATTGGCTGACCCAGGGCTGGTGGCTGACCGGGATGGCAAAGCCGCGCACGATCCACGACTTCTACGGTTTTCCGCAGGCCTTGTTCGATCAGCAGTACCCGGCGCCCGGTGCGCCGGCGCTGGCCGATGCGCTGAGCCGCACGCTCCAGGCTCCGGGCGGGTCGGCCGTCGGCGTCGATAGCGGCGAATGGGGGCTGGACCACGGCGCCTGGTCGGTGTTGAAACCGATGTTCCCGCAGGCGGACATTCCGGTGCTGCAGCTCAGCATGGACTACGACCGCCCGCCGGCCGAGCATTACGAAATCGGCCGGCAACTGCGTGGGCTGCGCGAGCAGGGCGTGCTGATCGTCGGCAGCGGCAACATCGTGCACAACCTGCGCGCGATGCGCTGGGGCGCCGGCGACGAGGCCTACGACTGGGCGGTCACGTTCGACCGGATCGTCGCGGAGCGGATCGAGCAGGGTCGGCTGGACGCGCTCGCGCCGTTGCTGGAGCTAGAGCCGCAGGCCCGGCTCGCGCATCCGACCCACGAGCACTACCTGCCGCTGCTGTACGCCGCGGGCGCCGCCGGCGCCGAGGACAAGGCCGCGTTCTTCAACACCGGTTTTCAGGGCGCATCGATCGCGATGCGGTCCGTGACCTGGGACGGCGCATGACGCCGATTGCTATCTAAACAATAGCTGAAGGTGAAGGTGGTGCCTTCGCTTCGACGTCAAATGACCTTTGAAATCGCGTTGCAGACGTAGCCGACGTTGCGGTTGTTGAGTCCGGCCACGCACATGCGGCCGGTGTCGGTGCCGTACACGCCGAATTCGCTGCGCAGCCGCTGCATCTGCTCCTTGGACAGGCCGGAGTAGCTGAACATGCCGATCTGCTCGGTGATGAAGCCCATGTCCTGGCGCACGCCGGCCGCCTTCAGCCCGTCGACCAGCGCGCGGCGCATGGTCTTGATGCGGGTGCGCATCTCGGCAAGTTCGCTCTCCCACAGCGTGCGCAGGTCGGGGGTGTCCAGCACCATCGCGACCACAGCGCCGCCGTGCGTCGGCGGGTTGCTGTAGTTGGTGCGGACCATGATCTTGAGCTGGCTCAGCACGCGATCGGCTTCTTCCTTCGATGCGCACAGCACCGACAGCGCGCCGACGCGCTCGCCGTACAGGCTGAAGCTCTTGGAGAACGAGGTCGAGACGAAGAAGCTGAGGCCCGCCGCGACCGCCTTCGCGATCACCGCGCCGTCCTCGGCGAGCCCCGAGCCGAACCCCTGGTACGCCATGTCGAAGAACGGCACGAGTTCGCGCGCCTTCACCACCGCGATCACCTGGTCCCATTGCGCGGGCGTGAGGTCGTAGCCGGTCGGGTTGTGGCAGCAGGCGTGCAGCACGACGATCGTGCCCGCGGGCGCGACGTTCAGGCTGGCCAGCATCGCGTCGAAGTTCACGCCGCGCCGCGCCGGGTCGTAGTACGCGTAGGTCTCCACTTGAAAACCGGCCTGCGTGAACAGCGCGCGATGGTTCTCCCAGCTCGGGTCGCTGATTAGCACCTTGGATTGCGGGCGCAGGCGCTTCAAGAAGTCGGCGCCGATCTTCAGGCCCCCGGTGCCGCCCAGCGACTGCACCGTCGCGACGCGCCCGGAGCGTAGCGGCTCGCTGTCGGTACCGAACACCAGCCGCTTGACCGCGGCGTCGTAAGCGGCGATGCCGTCGATCGGCAGGTAGCCGCGCGCCTTCGGGTCGGCCATCATCCGCTGCTCGGCCTGCTGCACGCAGCGCAGCAGCGGCAGCTTGCCGTTCTCGTCCAGGTAGACGCCGACCGTGAGGTTGACCTTGTCCGGATTGCCGTCGGCCACGTATTGTTCGCTCAGGCCGAAGATCGGGTCGCGCGGTGCCATATCGACGGAGGAAAAGAGGGACATGGGTAAGCCTGTATGAATGAGAGGAGACGTCCACGATTCTAAGACGCGGACACTTTGCGGCTGTGTCGCGCGGCGGTTGCCACACACCGAAGCTCGCACGGTGAGCATCCCCAGGACGCCAGAAGTTCCGCGATGGCGCAGGCCGCGATGGCGTCCGTGTGAAAAATTTGGCATCGCCCTGCGTTGCCGCGCTTTTTCGCCGTGTTTCGCCACGGCACCGCCTATAGACTCTGCGCCACTCTCAACGCCCCCAGGGAAGGCCGACCTTGATCAACGCTCCACACCCGCCGGCCGACCGATCGCCCGTGCAGGGGCCCGCGCAGGACCGCTCGCAGATCACGCCGCACCGGGTCTCGTTCTCGGGCACCGGCGCCGAGTATTTCCGCGTCTGGATCGTCAACGTGCTGCTCACGCTGCTGACGCTGTCGATCTACAGGCCCTGGGCGCGGCGGCGCACGCTGCAGTACTTTCACGGCCACACGCTGGTGGCGGGCAGCCCGCTCGAATTCACGGGTCAACTGCGCCGCATGCTGTTCGGATTCCTGGTGTTTCCGGCGCTGTACGCTGCCTACGAACTGGCACGGCGTACCGGGCAGGACCGCACGGCCGGCCTGCTGTTCTTCGGCTTTGCCGCGCTGTGGCCGGTGCTGTGGACCGGCGCCATGCGCTTTCGGCTGAGCAGCACGCGCTGGCGCGGCGTGCGCATGGGCTTCACCGCATCGCTCCGGGAGGCGTATCTGGCGAACTGGCCGGCGTTCGTCATCGCGGCGGTGTGGACGGGCGTGTTCGTCATCGCGACCGCCCTGGTTGCCGGTGCGCGGCACCCGGGCGTCCCGCGACCGCCGCTACCCTGGGCAAGCTTGCTGGCCTTGTTCGCGTCGGGTCTGGTGCTGAGCCTGCTGTGCGTGATCCGGCTGGAATACAACTACCGGCGCCTGCTGGTGACGCGCGCGCAGGTCGGCGGCCAGGCGGGGCGCTGGAAGCCGGTGTACGCCGATTTCGTGAAGATCTGGCTGGCCACCGTGGGGATTCTTCTGCTGAGCGGGCTGGCGACGGGCGTGCTCGCCGGGCTGCTGAGCGTCGGGTCGGCGCGGGTCGGGCACGGGGGCAGCAGTCCCATTCGCGCGATCGTGATCGGCGTGTTCATCGGCATCGTCGGCTTGCTCGTGCTGACGGTGCCGGCGCGCGCGTACCGCCAGGCGCGCATGTTCCAGTTGACGTGGAACAACATCGGCGTGAGCCGGATCGCACGCTTCCAGTCCGATCTGCGCACCGGCGCTTTCGTCTGGCTGCGCACGAAAAACATCCTGCTGACGCTGGTCACGCTGGGGTTCTATCGCCCGTTCGCCGTCGTCAACGAATACGCGATGCGGGTCAATTCGCTGACGATGTACGTCAAGGGCGGCATCGATCAACTGAAAGGCGAACTCGTGCGGCAGCAGGGCGCGCTGGGCGACGCGGCGATCGATGGCCTGGGACTGGACTGGGTCGGCGCCTGATTCGGTGATATCCGAATCGAATGGGTCTGCGGCGCGGCCGGCGCCACAACGATCGTCCACGCCGCTGCGTGCCCAATGGTTCGACGGCCGTCGCTCGCGCGCGCGGCCGGTGCTGATTCGCCTGCGAGCCGATGCCGGCGGCCCCCGCCTGCAATTGCGGGCGCTGGACGACACCAAGGATGCCCTCGACCTCGCGCACGGTAGCGTGGACTGGCCCGAGCGCTTCGGCGCACGGCTGCCGCCCAAGGTCATGGTGGATTTGCGCCAGCATGGCAGCCTGCAGGTCGACGACGCGGCCGCTTGGGCAGAGGCGCTGGCGGCTGCAGGTCATAACCAGGGCCTTGCCGAACGCATGCTGACCCGCTGGCGGCTGCTGCTTGCGGTGGCGGCCCTCGCCGGCGCGGGACTTTGGTCCTTCTACCATTGGGGCACGCCCTGGGCGGCCAGAGAACTGACGCGCTTCGTTCCGCTGTCGTGGGAACAGCGCATCGCCGACCATGCGTTGCGGCAACTCGACGCGCACTATCTTCAACCGAGCCGATTGCCTTTGGGGCGCCAGGCCCGGTTGCGCGCCGGCTTCGCGCGTCTGGCCGCGGCGCAGGGCCCCGGGCTGCAGCCCTATGCGGGCTATGCCCCGGCGTTGACGCTGGCACTGCGTTCGGGCATGCCGGCCAATGCCTTCGCGCTGCCGGGCGGCACCATCGTGCTGCTCGATGACCTGGTCGAAAAGGCCGACCGCACGCCCGGCGCGGGCGAGGACGCCGTTCTGGGCGTGCTGGCGCACGAGATCGGGCACGTGCGCTATCGGCACACCACGCGCCTGGTGGTGGAGCAGGGCGTGCTGCAAACCGGTCTGGGGCTGGCGCTGGGCGATGTCTCGGGTGTCGTCTCCACGGGTGCGTCGCTGCTCACGGGACTGTCGTATCAGCGGCGGCACGAGGAGCAGGCCGATTGCTATGCGACCCGGCTGCTCGCACAACAGGGCCTGCCCACCGCGCCCCTGGCCAGGCTGCTCGTGGCGATGGATCCGAGGGCCGGCGACACGCCGCAGGTCAACGCTTCCGCAGCGCCGGGGACAAAACACGCCGAGCGCTCCCGGAACGCGATGGATTGGCTGAACACCCACCCGAGCACCGCCGGGCGAGCCGACCGGATCCGGGTGGGCGCGGTGGGGACGTGCGGGGACTGACGCGCGCGCGATTCGCTATAAATTGCATAGCACTATGTGAATATCCCACCTGGGCTTCGACTCGATTTCGCTATGAAATCGCATAGCATCGGGAGGTGCGCAAGCCCTGAAGGCGGCGAACGGTGGGATAGCCTCCAAAAAGGGAAATCCGCGCTGAAGGACAAGGTGCGCAAGCAGGGTGCGCAAGGGCTGGCGTAAGCTAACCGGTTCGTCCCGGTTTCGCAC
>JAFECV010000165.1 GCA_018241985.1 Pseudomonadota bacterium
AGGCCGACTGGGGTCCGCGCATCGCCCAGGGCAAGGACGTGCTGTACAAGCACGCCCTCGAGGGTTTCACCGGCGCCAAGGGCACGATGCCTGCGCGCGGCGCCAATCCTTCGCTCACCGACGACGAAGTGAAGGCTGCCGTGAACTACATGGTGGATCAGTCGATGTGAGGCATCAGGGCCTGTCGACGCTGCGTTGACGGGCCCGAGGAGCGTTCCATGAGCAACGAATGGCAAGGCGGGCGGCTGTCGCGGCGGCGCTTCGCCCTGGTGCTGCCCCTGCTGGGCGCCGCGGCCTGGGCCCCCCCGGGCAAGGCGTGGGCCAATGGGCCGCAGCGCGCAAGCCGCAACCTGTTGGGCACGCGCGTGGACATCGTCGCGGATGGCGGCGATGCCACGCAGCTGCAGGCCGCGATCGGCCTGGCCTTTGGCGAGATGCAGCGCCTCGAGGCGTTGCTGAGCCGCTACCGCGAGGACAGCGTGGTGTCGCGCATCGGCCAGGCGGCCGGACGTCACCCGGTGGCCGTATCCCCCGAGGTCATGGCCGTGCTGGCGAATGCGCGGCAGGTCTGGCGCGAGAGCGCGGGCGCATTCGACCCCACCGTGGGCGCGCTGTCGGGCTGGCATTTCGAGCCCGGCCAGCAGACCATACCCGCGCCGGCCGAGATCGCCGCCGAGCTGCGCCACGTCGGCGCGCGCCATCTGCAGCTCGATGCCCGCGCGGGAACGGCCTACCTGACCGAGCGCGGCATGCTGCTCGATCTGGGCGGCATCGCGAAGCTGCCGATTCTGCAAGCGGGCCTGCGCGTGCTCGAGCGCGAAGGCGTCGCGAACGCCCTCGTCAACGGCGGCGGCGACGTGCTCGTGAGCGGCCGCCTGCAGGGCCGCCCCTGGCGCGTCGGTGTGCGCGATCCGCGTGCGCCGGAGAAGCTGCTGGGCGCGATCGAGGTCGAAGGCTTCGGCGTGGTCGCGTCCTCGGGCGACTATGAGCGCTGTTTCGTGGTCCAGGGCCGGCGCCTGCACCATGTGCTCGATCCCCACACCGGCTGGCCCACCACGGGCGTGCACGGCGTCGCGTTGCTGGCGCGCGATGTGGCGCCCGTCAACGGCTGGGGCACGGCGCTGATGGTGCAGGGCATGGGGGCAGTGCCGGCCTGGAACGCACGCCGCCCCGGCGTGGCCGTGCTGGCCGCCGGTGCCGATGGCACGCTGTGGCAATCCAGCGGCATGGCCGCGGCGCTCAGGCCGGTCACCGGATAGCTGCTAAATCAGTAGCAACTCCGCCGCTCACAATGGGCGCGAGCGGCGTGTATCGCAGGAATCCGCCTATTGCAGGAACCCGATCGAGCGCGCGTCGCGCACCTCGGGCTTGATGCGGTGCTCGGCCTCGAGCTGGGTCAGGAATTCGTCGGCGCTGAACTCGGCCGCCAGGATCTCGATCTGGCGCTTCACCGCGGCGAAGTCGCCCGGGCACAGCTGCTCGAGCGCGGCGAGGCGCCGCGCGAATTCGGGCGTGAGCCGCGCGGCGTCGCCCGCGAGCGCCTCGGTCACGAACATGCGCTCGCGCTGCTCGAGGGTGAGCGGCTTGAAGCGGAGCTTGAACGTGAAGCGCCGCAGCGCCGCCTGGTCGATGCGATCCAGCAGGTTCGTGGTGCAGACGAAGATGCCGCGATAGCGCTCCATGCCCTGCAGCATTTCGTTCACCTCGGTCACCTCGTAGCTGCGCTGCGCGCCGCGCCGGTCCTGCAGGAAGCTGTCGGCCTCGTCGAGCAGCAGCACCGCGCGCTCGGCCTCGGCCTCGCGGAACATCGCGGCCATGTTCTGCTCGGTCTCGCCGACGTACTTGCTCATCAGGTCGCTCGCCTGCTTGACCATCAGCGGCTTCTCCAGCGTCTTCGCGATGTGCTCGGCCAGCGCGGTCTTGCCGGTGCCGGGCGCGCCGTAGAAGCACAGCGTGCCGTGGCCGCGCGCGCGCAGCGCCTGGACCACGCGCGGAATCTCGAAGCGCGATTCGACGTTCAGCATCGCCAGGTCGTAGGTGGTGACCGAAGGGCGCGCCGCCGCGGCCTCGGCCAGATTGCCCAGCGCGGCGTCCGCGTTGCGCAGCTGGCGCTCGATCAGCGCCTCGACGTCGTGGCCGTCGCCGTGCGCGAGGCCGGCGAAGCGCACCGCGGTGCGGATCTGCGCGGGGGTGAGGCCGCGGCGCTCGGTGAGCTTCGCGACCAGCGCGTCGCTGACCTCGACGCCGGCGAGCGTCTTGCGCACCAGCTGCTCGCGCGCGCCGGGCGGCGGGCTCTTCAATTCCAGGTGGTAGGCGAAGCGGCGGCGGAACGCCGGGTCGATCTGCTCGACCCGGTTCGTGACCCAGATCGTCGGCACCGGGTTCGATTCGAGGATCTGGTTCACCCAGGCCTTGCCGTTCACGCTGTGGCCGACCGCGGCGGCGAGCGCCTGCTGCTCCTGGCGCGCCATCAGGCTGGCCGCGTCGACGCTGACCGCGGGGAACACGTCCTCGACCTCGTCGAACAGCAGCGCGACCTGGCGGCTGCCCTTCAGGAACACCTGCGCGATCTGCAGCGAACGGTAGCGGTCGCGGCCGGAGAGCGAGTTGCCGTCGCGGTCCGCGTATTCGACCTCGAACAGCTCGAGCTCGGCCGCCTGCGCGACCACCTTCGCCAGTTCGGTCTTGCCGGTGCCCGGCGGGCCGTACAGCAGCACGTTGACGCCGGGCTCGCGCCGCTCGACCGCGTTGCGCAAGAGCGCGCACAGCACCTGCAGGTCGTCCTTCGCGAACGGAAAGTCGGACGGCGCCAGCTGCGACTTGGTCGCGGGCCGGGTGAACACCGCCATCAGCTCGTTCTGGCTGCGGTACTCGCGCATCAGCACCGGCGGCAGCTTTTCGCTGACCTTCATCAGGTCGGCGAGGTCGGTGATGTTGTGCTCGGAGATCAGGTTCTCGACCAGGCCGATGCGCTCGAGCCGCGAGCCGGCGCGCAGCGCCTCGCCGACCTCGGTCGCGTTCACGCCGGCGATCTCGGCGATCGCCGCATAGGCCTCGGGCGCGTTGTTGACCTTGAACTCGACCAGCAGGCTGCGCAGGTCGCGCTGGTAGCGCGCCAGCGTGCCGTACAGCAGCAGCGCGCGCTCGGCGCGGTTGAGCTGCAGCAGGTTCGCCAGCGCGTCGATGTTCTTCTCGACCAGCGTGCTCTGCTTCTTGAGCGCATGGGTGAGCCAGGCGCCGGTCACCGCCAGCACCGACAGCAGGTCCTTCGGCTGGTCCTTCGCGTATTCGTCAAGATAGAAGAACAGCGTGCCTTCCTCGTACGGGCCGCGCCAGACCGCGTGGCGCTCCATGAACTCGGCGTGCGCGAGCTGCTCGTGGCCGCGCCAGAATTCGTTGTCCTTGCAGCGGCGCGCGAGGAATTCGCGCACGCGCGCGAGCACCGGCACCGGCCACACCAGATGCCGCCCGGACAGCGACAGCAGGCCGTTCAGGTCGCGCCGCACGTTGAACTTCGCTCCCTGCTTGGCCGCCAGCGTCAGCACGAAATGCGAGCACATGAGGTCGAGCACCGGCGCACCCTTCAGGCCCGGGGATGGGATGAGCTGCGAATCTTTCAAATCAACCGAGCGCTTGACCATGGCGGCCTCCAGCGACGACAGTGCCGTTGCACGATAACGCAGACCGCCGGCCATGGGAAGACACCCGCGGAAAATGGCCGGACGGCCGCCGAGATATGCCGGAGAATCGTGAAATGATCGACATCACCGCCATTCGCGACGCCGCCGCGCGGCTTTCGGGACAGGTCCTGAACACGCCCTGCGTGGAATCGAAGACGCTGTCAGAAGTGACCGGCGCGCAGGTGTTCCTCAAGTTCGAAAACCTGCAGTTCACCGCCTCGTTCAAGGAGCGCGGCGCGTGCAACAAGCTCGGCCTGCTGTCGCAGGATGAGCGCGCGCGCGGCGTGGTCGCGATGAGCGCCGGCAACCACGCACAGGGCGTGGCCTATCACGCGCAGCGGCTCGGCCTGCGCGCGGTGATCGTGATGCCGCGCTTCACCCCGGGCGTGAAGGTCGCGCGCACGCGCAGCTTCGGTGCCGAGGTGGTGCTGCACGGCGACACGCTGGAGGAAGCGAGTGCGCACGCACACCTGCTGGCGGACGAGCAGGGGCTGGCCTTCATCCACCCGTACGACGACGAGGCGATCGTCGCCGGCCAGGGCACGGTCGGGCTCGAGATGCTGGGCGCCGTGCCGACGCTCGACACGCTGGTGATCGCGGTCGGCGGCGGCGGGCTGATCGCCGGCATCGCGACCGCGGCGAAGGCGATCAAGCCGGACATCAAGGTGGTCGGCGTGCAGACCGCGCGCTTTCCGGCGATGGTCAACGCGATCAAGGGCAGCCACCTGCCGCAGGGCGCGAGCACGATCGCCGAGGGCATCGCGGTCGGCGCGCCGGGCCGGATCACCGAGCAGATCATCCGCGAGCGGGTCGACGACCTGCTGCTGGTCGACGAGGGCGACATCGAGCAGGCGGTGCTGATGCTGCTCGAGATCGAGAAGACCGTGGTCGAAGGCGCCGGCGCGGTCGGGCTCGCCGCGCTGCTCAAGCATGCGGACCGGTTCCGCGGCCGGCGCGTCGGGCTGGTGCTGTGCGGCGGCAACATCGATCCGCTGCTGCTGGCCGCGATCATCGAGCGCGGCATGGCGCGCGCCGGACGGCTCGCGCGCATCCGCGTGAGCGCGCGCGACATCCCCGGCATGCTGGCGCGGATCACCGCCGTGGTCGCCGACGCCGGCGCGAACATCGACGAGGTCCATCACCAGCGCGCGTTCTCCACGCTGTCGGCGCAGAACGTCGAGATCGAACTGGTGCTGCAGACGCGCGGGCGCGAACACATCGCCGACGTGCTGGCCGCGCTGCAGGCGGCCGGGCTGACGGCTGAAGAACAAAAATGAACCACCCCCAGGCTGCGCACACTGCGTGTCGCTCCGCCAACCCCCATTCGGCATTAGAATGAGCGCGCAGCAGAACGCATGGAACGAGCGCAAGAGACCATGGCCAGCCCCGACACCCACACCAGCACCCCCGCCAGCGAGCAGCCCACGGCGGAGGACCATGATCCGTTGGACGAAATCATGCCGGCGATCCCGTTCGTCATCCCGATTGCAGGCGGCGTACTGATCTTCCTGCTCGCGATGATCGCGGTCACGATGGCTTGAATGGGCCGCAAGCCCGCGCCAATCGCTCGTAGTTAGCTACGCATTCAATAGCATTCCGGGAACGGCGCCGCAGCGATGCGGCGCCGTTTTCATCATGTCCCGCATCGGCGCACGGCGGCTGCGCGAAGGCCGCCGGCATGAGGACCGGCAACACGTGCGCGGCATACCCGGTGGCACCGATCCGGTGCGCGATTCGGTGCGATTCGCCGCCGCTGCCTAAAATGGGGTTTGCGCCGGTGCCGGCACCCGGCGCCAATACACCGATCTGCCGCCACTGATTCCCGCAGCCACGATCCGCCTAGCGCCCCAGTTTTCCCCCAGTACCCCC
>JAFECV010000166.1 GCA_018241985.1 Pseudomonadota bacterium
GGGCGTGAAGGGAAGCGTGGCGGGCGGCATCGGGCGATTGTGCCCCCGCTTCTACAATCGGCACCATGACGCAATTCGACGTTTGCGTGCGCGGTGCGGGCGTGGTCGGCCGCACGCTGGCGCTGCTGCTGGCGCGCGAGAGGCTGCGCGTCGGCCTGCTCGCACCCGACACGACCCGGGCGACCGCGGCCGACGTGCGCGCCTATGCACTCAATGGCGCGTCGCGCGCGCTGCTCGAGTCGCTGCGCGCTTGGCCCGACGAAGCCGACGCGACCGCGGTGCTCGCGATGCGGGTGCACGGCGACGCCGGCGGCGCAGTCACGTTCAGCGCCGCGGCCGAGCGCGTGCCGGCGCTGGCCTGGATCGTCGACGTGCCGGCGCTGGAGGCGCGCCTCACAGAGGCGGTGCGCTTCCAGCCGCTGATCGAGCGCGTCGATGACGTGGACGGCGCCGCGCTGACCGTGGTCTGCGAGGGCCGGGCCAGCAGCACGCGGCACGAGTTCGGCGTCGACTTCGAGGTCACGCCGTACCCGCAGCGCGCGATCGCGACCCGGCTGCGCTGCGAGCAGCCGCACCGCCAGACCGCCTACCAGTGGTTCGACGACAACGAGGTGCTCGCGCTGCTGCCGCTCGGCGGCCCGCACGGTGACACGGTGGCCGCGGTGTGGTCGGTGGCTTCCGAACGCGCGGCGCCGCTGCTCGCGCTGTCGGACGACGAGTTCGCCGAACGGATCGGCCAGGCCAGCCGGCAGGCGCTGGGGCGGCTCACGCTGACGAGTGCGCGCGCCGACTGGCCGCTGCAGCTCGCGCGCGCGAACCGCTGGGTCGGCCAGCACGCGGGCACGAGCTGGGCACTGGCCGGCGACGCCGCGCACACCGTGCATCCGCTCTCCGGGCAGGGCCTGAACCTGGGGCTGGCCGACGCGGCAGCGCTGGCGCGCGCGCTGCAGCGGCGCGACTACTGGCGCAGCGCCGGCGACCTGCGCGTGCTGCGCGGCTACGAGCGCGCGCGCAAGCAGGAGCTCTTGCAGATGTCGCTGCTGACCGACGGGCTGCAGCAACTGTTCTCGCTGAACGCCGGGCCGTGGAAGACGCTGCGCAACTGGGGCATGAACGGCTTCGAGCACAGCGGCCCGTTCAAGCACTGGGCGGCGCGGCAGGCGATGGGGGCCGCCGCCGGCCGCGGCGCAGCGCGTGCCGGGCGTCGCGGCGGTCGCAACGCCGCTCGCTACCCCGATCGCTGATGAGCCCGTGCCCGCCCGCGCCGTTTGCGCCTCCCGCCCGATCCGATTCCCTTCACCTCTGCCAAGCAAGATGACCATGACTTTCCAGCGCCCATGGCGCACGCTGCTGGCGGCGGCCGGCCTCGCCGCCTGCCTGTTCGGCGCCGTGTTCGGCGGCCCTGCCGCGCAGGCGCAGGAGGCGACGATCCGCAAGAACCTCGCCGAGCGCGTGCCGATGATGCCGAAGATCGACGAGGTCCGGAAGACCGCGATGCCGGGCCTGTACGAGCTGCGCGTGAACGGCAGCGAGATCCTCTACACCGACGAGCAGGGCAACTTCCTGATCCAGGGTTCGCTGTTCGACACGCGCGCGCGCCGCAACCTGACCGAGGAGCGGGTCGACAAGCTGACCTCGGTCGACTTCGCGGCGCTGCCGTTCAAGGACGCGTTCACCATCGTGCGCGGCAACGGCAAGCGCCAGGTCGCGGTGTTCGAGGATCCGAACTGCCCGTACTGCAAGCACCTGCAGCAGGAACTGCAGGCGGTGGACAACGTCACCGTCCACATGTTCGTGATCGCCATCCTCGGCGGCGATTCGCCCGCGAAGGCCCAGAACGTCTGGTGCGCGAAGGACCGCGCCGCCGCCTGGCAGGCGCTGATGCTGCAGGGCGTCGCGCCGCCGGCGGCCCAATGCGACACCGGCGCGCTCACGCGCAACCTGGCGTTCGCGGAACGCTACCGCATCACCGGCACGCCGACGCTGATCTTCGCGAACGGCACCCGCGTCGCGAGCTACATCAAGGCGGACCAGATCGAGAAGCTGCTCGCCGCCGCGAAGTAGTCGCCGACAGCCGCATTCGCCTATAGCCGCCACGATGGCCACGCCGAAGACCCGCGCCCCGGCCGCAGGCGTGCACTACCGCATCGAGGCGGCGGACCGGCACGCGCACCTGTACCGCGTCACGCTCACCATTGCCGAGCCCACCTCGCCGCAGCAGGTGAGCCTGCCGGTCTGGATCCCGGGCAGCTACCTGGTGCGCGAATTCTCCCGGCATCTGCAGGGCCTGCGCGCGCGCCAGGGTTCGCGCCAAGGTTCGCGCTCGGTGCCGCTCACCCAGATCGACAAATGCAGCTGGCGAATCGACTGCCGCCCGGGCCGGCCGCTCGTGCTCGAGTACCAGGTCTATGCGTTCGACCCATCGGTGCGCGCGGCCTGGCTCGCCGCGGAGCGCGGCTTCTTCAATGCGACGAGCCTGTGCCTGCGCGTCGAGGGGCAGCAGGACCGGCCTCATCTGCTGGAGATCGTTGCTAGCAAATCGATAGCTGGCGAACAGCTGGCCACGGCCGCTGCGCCGCAAAAGATCGATAGAAACGGGTTCGGAACCTACGTTTGCGCGTCGTACGACGAACTGGCCGACTCCCCGGTCGAGACCGGCGCGTTCTGGAGCGGGAGCTTCACGGCGCGCGGCGTGCCGCACCGCTTCGTGGTCGCCGGCGCCAAGCGCATCTGCGAGGCCGCGATCGCGCTCTGGCATGGCACGAAGCCGGCACGCGTGCGCATGCCGCCGTACCTGTTCCTGCTGAACGCGGTCGACGCCGGCTACGGCGGCCTGGAACACCGCGACTGCACGGCGCTGATCTGCAACCGGCGCGACCTGCCGCGGCTCGGCGGCGACAAACAGCCCGAGGGCTACACCACGCTGCTCGGGCTGATCAGCCACGAATACTTCCACCGCTGGAACGTCAAGCGCCTGCGGCCCGCGGAGTTCGCGCGCTACGACTACACGCGCGAGAACTACACCGAGCTGCTGTGGTTCTTCGAAGGCTTCACCAGCTACTACGACGAGCTGCTGCTGCGCCGCGCCGGACTGATCGACGATGCGGCCTATCTGAAGCTGCTCGGCAAGACCGTGAACCAGTTGCTGCAGGCGCCGGGGCGCCACGTGCAGTCGGTCGCGCAGGCGAGCTTCGACGCCTGGGTCAAGTACTACCGCCCGGACGAGAACACGCCGAACGCGACCGTCAGCTACTACGGCAAGGGGGCGCTGGTCGCGCTGTGCTTCGACCTGACGCTGCGCGCTGAAGCGCACGCCACGCTGGACCAGGTGATGCGCGCGCTGTGGACGCGCTGCCGCGCCGGCCCGATGCGCGAGGACGACTTTGCCGCGGTGCTGCGAGAGCTCGGCGGGCGCAGCTTCGCGCGCGAGATCGCGGCTTGGGTGCATGGCAAGGATGAGCTGCCGCTGCGCGCGCTGCTGGCGCAGCACGGCGTCGCGGTGCACGACGACCCGGCCCAGCTCGCGCAGCGGCTCGGGCTGCGCGTCGACGAGGAACGGGGCCTGCGCATCAAGACCGTGCTGCGCGGCGGCGCGGCCGAGGCCGCGGGCTTCGCCGCCGGCGACGAATGGCTCGCCGTCGAGGTCGGCCCAAGCCGCAACGCAACCGGCTGGCGGATCGCCAAGCTGGACGACCTGTTGCTCTACGCCGGCACACAGCAGCGGGTGGCAGCGATCGTCGCGCGCGACCAGCGGCTGCTGCGCCTCGCGCTCACGCTGCCGCGCGGCGTCACCACCTGGCGGCTGGCGCTGAACGACGCCGCGCAGGCGCAGAAGTGGCTCGGCGCACAGGAGTAGGCCGCAGGATCGCGGTGCTGACCGCCGCAGTGCTGCTCGTGCACTGGGCGGCGCTGGCGTGGCTGGAGAGCGAATGGCACCAACCGAAGCTGATCACGCTGATGGTCGCGCCGATGCTGACGCGCGAGATCGCGCCGGCCACGCCACCCCGGATTTCTGCAACAAATCAGGCTGCAGCCAAGGCGGAGCCTTCACAGCATGCTCCTAATACGATAGTGATCCAGGCACCGGTCAAGAAAGCGCCCACACCCCGGACCTCGGCGCGCAAGCCGACCGCAGAGAAGCCGCGGACCGAACCCGCACCGCAGCCGAAGATCGCGGATGCGGCGTCCGCACCAGCGCCCGAATCCCCGAGCGCTCCCGCGCCCGCCGACCAGCTTGCCGCCGCTGCGCAGCCCGCGGCATCCGCGCCGCAGCCGGCCGCGTCCGCCACGCCGATCGACGGCACCGCGCTCGGCAGCGGTGTCAAGCCGCTCGATGGCACCGCCGCCGCGCCAGGGAGCGACCAGGCGTATCTGGACGGCTGGCCCGCCGACACCCGCATCCGCTACGCGCTCGGCGGCTACTACCGCGGCGCTTTGAGCGGCGACGCGCAGGTGCTGTGGCAGCGCAGCGGCGACAAGTACCAGGCGCGCATCGAGGTCGACGTCGGCATCCTGCTGTCGATGAGCCTGACCAGCCAGGGCAAGATCACGCCGACCGGCCTCCATCCGCAGCTGTACGAGGAGCAGGTGCGGGGGCGTCGCCGCATCATCACGATGGACGCGCAGACCGTCACGCTGCCGAGCGGCCGGCAGGTGCCGCGCCCGCCGGGGCTCGAGGACACGATCAGCCAGTTCATCGACCTCGGCTACCAGTTCGCGACCGGCCGCACCCAGCTCCAGGTCGGCCATCCGTTCCAGCTCTGGCTGGCGCGGCCTGGCGGCGTGGACCTGTGGACCTACAACGTACCCGAGGAAGTCGCGGTGCCGACCGAGAAGTGGGGGCCGGTCCCCGCGTTCCATCTCGAGCCGCGGCCGCCGGCCGGCTCGCACGGCGACGTCACGCTCGAACTCTGGTTCGCGCCCAGCCTGCAGTACCTGCCGGTGCGGGTGCGGCTGAACCTGGACAAGGAAAACTACCTGGACCTGGTCGCGCAGAAGATCGAGCAACGGTAAGGGCCGTCCGGCATCCGGTGTCACCTGCCCTTTTCCAGAATCGGAAGAGATCGTGGCGGAATCGGCGCCGAGTGCACGATCGACGTCGTCGTGCGCCCGTACGGCGTGAAGCGATCCAGCAGCGGTTCCAGATCGTCCATGCTGCGCAGGTAGAGCTTCATGAAATAGCAGTCTTCGCCGGTGATGCGATAGCACTCCGTGATCTCCGGCACGTTGCGCGCGATGGCCGGGATCTGTTGCAGGTCCGACGTCCGGGGGCTGACCCGCACGATCGCGCAAATGCCGTAACCCAGCGCACGCGGATCGACTTCAGCGCGGTACGCCAGCGCGCCGCTTTCCTCCAGCCTGCGCATGCGCTCGGCGATCGCGGGCGGGGACAGGCCGACGAGGCGCCCGAGCCGGGCAATGGGCAGCCTGGGGTTGGCCTGCAACTCCGAGAGCAGCCGCCGGTCGAGACCATCCAGCGGTTCGAAGGTCTTTCCGCCAAGGTTCTGTTGTTTCAG
>JAFECV010000167.1 GCA_018241985.1 Pseudomonadota bacterium
CCACCATGGCACGCGCCGCAAACAACTGGCCGAAATTGGCCGTGAACATGCACGAGATGGTGGCCAGGCTCCATACGGTGGACATGACAACGATGCTCTTCACACGGCTCATGCGGTCTGCCAGCAGCGCCACCGGTATGCCGCCCACTGCCACCACGACGGAAATGATGGACACCAGGGAGCCCAGTTCCTTGTCGCTCAGGCCCCATTCGGCCTTGATATGGGGGAACAGCGAGACGATGACCTGCCGGTCGATGTAATCGAACAGCATCAGCCCGAAGGTCATGGCAAAGGCAAACCAGGCTTGCCGCTTGCTTATCAGGTAATCGTCGCTGCCGGCCTCGAGGCCGTCGGGTATTACGTTCATGCTTGTCTCCTATGTGTTGTCAACTAAAAAATACCGGCCGCGGTCCTGACACATGCCCCCGCGGCCAACGGGCGATAACTCACCGCTGGATCTCGTTGGACTCGAGGTCGGAGCGGCGGCCCTCCGCATCCTGCAGTTCGCGCCACATCACCTTGCCCGAGCCCGACTTCGGCAGCGCAGCAACGAACTTCACGATCCGCGGTGCCTTGTACACCGCCATATGCTGGTGGCACCAGGCGGCGATCTCTTCTTCCGTGGCAGCATGGCCCTCGCGCAGCACGACGAGTGCCTTTACCGTTTCGCCGCGCTTTTCGTCGCGGGCGGCGATCACGCAGGCTTCCTGGATCGCCGGATGCCGGTACATCAGCGCCTCGACTTCGGCCGGCCAGACCTTGTAGCCCGACGCGTTGATCATGCGTTTCAGCCGATCGGTCATGAAGAAGTAGCCGTCGGCGTCGACCCTCGCAAGGTCGCCGGTGCGCAGGAAGCGTTTGCCGCCGATCTCGACGAACGCGGCGGCAGTGGCCTCGGGGTTGTTCCAATAACCCCGCATCACCTGCGGGCCGTGCACGACGATCTCGCCGCTCTCGCCCTGCGGAAGTTCGTGCAGCGTGTCGGGATCGACGATGCGCGCGTCGACGTCGAACACCGGGATGCCCAGGCACTGCGGCTTGGCGCGCTGCGGCGGGTTGAGGTGAGTCGCGGCCATCGTCTCGGACATGCCGTAGCCTTCGACGTAGTCCAGCCCGACGAGTTCCTTCAGCCGCCGCGCCACCGCTTCGGGCATCGCGGCGCCGCCGCCGCGGGTGACCTGCAGGCTCGACAGGTCGTGCTTCGCGAGGTCCGGGTTGGCCAGGAAGTCGACCATCATCGCGGTGATCGACTGCCAGGTGTCGACGCGGTATCGCTCGATGCAGCGCACGGCGACGTCGCGGTCCCAGCGCGCGAGCACGACCACCGTCGCGCCGGCGTACAGCGGGCCGTTCATGCTGCCGGACATGCCGGTCACGTGGAAGAACGGCAGCGGCGACAGGTACACCGAGTCCTGGCTGCGCCCGAACCAGACGACGCCGCCCACGAGCGTGCTCATCACGCTGCGGTGCGTGTGCACGCAGCCCTTCGGCGCGCCGGTCGTTCCCGACGTGTACGGCATCACGCAGGGGTCGTCGGGCCCGGCGGTGAGCGGGCCCGGTGCGTGGCCTGCGGCGCGCGCGTCGGTCCACGCGACGACGCCGGGCGTGGCCGGCACGTTGCGCGGCGCGGCAACGAAGTCGGGCACGCGCAGGTCGGTGGGCCGTGTCAGGTGGTCGCTGTAGGTCGCGACGATCAGGTGCTGCAGGCCGCGGTCGCCGTGCTCGCGGTGCAGCGGCAGCATCTGCTCGAGCAGATCCTGCGCGACGAAGGCTGTCGTCGCGCCGGTGTCGTCGACGTAGTGGCGCAGCTCGTCGCTGCGGTTCATCGGGTTGACCGGAACAACGACCGCGTTCGCGCGCAGGATCGCGTAGAACGCGAGCACCCATTGCGGGCTGTTCTGCATGTCCAGCAGCACGCGGTCGCCGGCCTTGACGCCGCAGACATGCTGCAAGTAGCCGGCCAGCGCTTCGGCCTCGGCCTTGAAGCCTGCGAAGGTCAGCACGCTGTCGTAGAAGACGATGAACGGCTTGTCCGGATAGCGCGCCGCCGACACTTCGGCGTTGTGGAAGACGTTGGTGCGCGGCAGCGTCAGCCGGTGCGCTGTCCGCGGCGGCCAGTGCCGAAAGTGCGCCGCGTCGGTCATGACGCGAACGCCGCGATCCCGGTGATGGCGCGCCCGAGGATGAGCGCGTGGATGTCGTGCGTGCCCTCGTAGGTGTTGACCACCTCCAGGTTCACCAGGTGGCGGGCAATCCCGAATTCGTCGCTGATGCCGTTGCCCCCGAGCATGTCGCGCGCCGTGCGGGCAATCTCGAGCGCCTTGCCGCAGCTGTTGCGCTTGACGATGGAGGTGAGTTCCACTGCGGCAGCTCCTTCGTCCTTCATCCTCCCCAGTCGCAGGCACCCCTGCAGCCCGAGCGCGATCTCGGTGAGCATGTCGGCGAGCTTCTTCTGGATGAGTTGATTGGCCGCCAGGGGGCGGCCGAACTGTTTGCGGTCCATCACGTACTGGCGGGCACGCTGGTAGCAGTCTTCGGCCGCCCCGAGGGCGCCCCAGGCGATGCCGTAGCGGGCGCTGTTGAGACAGGTGAAGGGGCCTTTCAAGCCCCGAACCTCGGGGAAGGCGTTCTCTTCGGGGCAGAAGACTTCGTCCATGACGACTTCGCCGGTGATGCTGGCGCGAAGACCGACCTTGCCGTGGATGGCGGGGGCGGAGAGGCCCTTGGTGCCTTTCTCCAGCACGAAGCCGCGGATCTGCCCTTCGTCGTCCTTGGCCCAGACGACGAAGACGTCGGCGATCGGGCTGTTGCTGATCCACATCTTGCTGCCGGAGAGGGAGTAGCCGCCACTCACCTTCCTGGCGCGGGTGATCATGCTGCCCGGGTCGGAGCCGTGGTTGGGTTCGGTCAGGCCGAAGCAGCCGATCCACTCTCCCGTAGCCAGCTTGGGGAGGTATTTTTGTTTGGTCGCTTCGGTGCCGAATGAGTGGATCGGGACCATGACGAGGGAGGATTGCACGCTCATCATGGAGCGGTAGCCCGAGTCGACGCGTTCGACTTCGCGGGCGATGAGGCCGTAGCTGACGTAGTTGAGACCGGCGCCGCCGTACTGTTCGGGGATGGTGGGGCCCAGGAGGCCGAGCTCGCCCATCTCGCGGAAGATGGCGGGGTCGGTGCTCTCCTCGCGGAAGGCCTCTTGCACGCGGGGGAGCAATCTCTCCTGGCAGTAGGCGGCAGCGGCGTCTTGCACGGCGCGTTCGTCAGCGGTGAGCTGGGCGCTGAGGAGAAATGGGTCTTGCCAGGAGAAGGGGGATTTGGATTTGGGGTGGGACATGGGGGCTCCGGACAGGGAGGGGTCGATGGGGGTGGTCAGTCTCGGCCCATCAATTCGCGGCCGATGATGAGCTGCTGGATTTGCGTCGTGCCCTCGTACAGGCGCAGAAGGCGCACATCGCGGTAGAAGCGCTCGACTGGAAATTCGTTGATGTAGCCCGAGCCGCCATGCACCTGCACGCCGCGGTCGGCGACGCGGCCCACCATCTCGGTGCAGAAGAGCTTGCAGCACGACGCGCGCATGCTCACGTCCGGGTCGCTGACCGACGGCGACAGCTTCGCGTCGTAGCGCAGCGCGCAGTCCTGCACCATGCTCCAGCCGGCATACAGTTCGGCCTGGCTGTCGGCGAGCAGCGCCTGGATCAATTGGAAATCGCCGATGCGCTTGCCGAACTGCCTGCGCTCGCGTGCATAGGCCACCGTGTCGTTCAGGATGCGCTGCGCCATGCCGCAAGCGACCGCCGATATATGCAGCCGGCCGCGGTCGAGTACCTTCATCGCGGTCTTGAAGCCCTGGCCAGGCTCGCCGCCGATGATGTTGGCCGCCGGCACCCGCACGTTGTCGAGGATGACGTCGCAGGTCTTCGTGCCGCGCTGCCCCATCTTCTTGTCGGGCTTGCCCAGGCTCAGGCCCGGCAAGCCGGCGGGAACGATGAACGACGAAATCCCGCTCGCGCCGGATCCGCCGGTGCGAGCCATCAGCGTGAAGGCACCCGCGCGCGGCGCGTTGGTGATGAAGCGCTTGCTGCCGCTGAGGACGTAGTCGTCGCCGACGCGTTCGGCGCGCGTCTTGATCGCGGCGGAGTCCGAACCGGCATCGGGTTCGGTCAGCGCGAACGACATGATCAGCTCGCCCGATGCGACGCGGGGCAGCCAGTCGCGCTTTTGCGCCTCGGTGCCGTCCATCAGGATGCCCTGCGAGCCGATGCCGACGTTGGTGCCGAACACCGAGCGAAACGCCAGCGCGGTGTGGCCGACCTCGTACGCGACGCGGCATTCCTGGTTCATCGACAGGCCGATGCCGCCGTAGGCCTCGGGAATCGACAGCCCGAACAGCCCCATTTCCTTCATGTCGTCGACGATTTCGGCCGGCACCTCGTCGTGCTCCTCGACCAGGTCTTCGGCCGGCACCAGCCGTTCGCGCACGAAGCGCTGCACGCTGGCGAGCAGCAGTTCGAAGGACTCGTTATCGATAGCCATGCACAAGCTTCCTCTCGTCTCTGCGCATCGTTCGAGCGCCGCTCACTGCGACTTGCGCAGGTAGCCCTGGTTGCCGCCGTTGCGGTTCGGCGCGAAGCCCGCTGCCTGCAGCGTTTCCTCGACCGAGTCGTAGAACACGCCGATCTTGCAGATCTCGCGCGCCTGTTTCGCCGTCGCGATGTCGCGGCCGAATTCCTGCGAGATGCGCACCAGCTGCTCGATCTGCTTGACCGAGCTTTGCCTCGCGGTGCGCCGCTGGTTCCAGATACCGTCCTCGGTGCCGCAACGCACGTGCAGACCCATCGCGATGCCCATCATGTTGACCGGCAGCACGTTGCGCACGTTGCTCTCGACGGTGACCACCGCACCGTCGGGCACGCCGCGCATGAAGTTGCCCAGGCTGTAGATATTCGGCGTGTCCATGCCGCCACCGATGGCGACCCAGTTCATGAACAAGGGGCCCTTGTAGAACCCGCGGCGCATCAGCCGCTCGACCGACTCGAAGCTGTTGGTGTTGTAGCACTGGAACGCGCTCTGGATGCCCTTGGCGCTGAGGCGGCGCACATGCTCTTCGACCCACAGAGGATTCGCCGGCACGATCATGTCCTTGTAGGTGTCGAAGAGCCCTTGGTTCTCGCGCGACGTGCCTTTGAAATCGGCGTCTTCGGCGTGGTCGGTGACGTTCATCTGCGAGGTGTTGACCGTCACCGTCACCTGGTCCGGCACGGGGTCGAGTTCGGCCAGCATGTGACGCGTGTCGTCACTGAGCCACTTGGCGGCCTGGCCTTCGCTTTCAGGCGCGAAGGAGATCGAGCCGCCGACCTGGATGATCATCTGGGGCACCGCCTTGCGCACGCCGGCGATCAGCTCGTTGAATTTCGACAGGCGCTTTGACCCCTTGCCGTCCAGCTCGCGCACGTGCAGGTGCAGCACGGTGGCGCCGGCGTTGTAGCAATCGACCGCCTTCTGGATCT
>JAFECV010000168.1 GCA_018241985.1 Pseudomonadota bacterium
CGCACCGGCTCGCCCAGAGCGCGATCGCGCTGCACAGCGCGCCTGCTCCCGCTTTTTGGCCCGCGATGGGGCCGTTCCACGCGGCGAGCTTGCCGCCCGGGGTGCCAGCAGCCGGTACTGTTCGACCCAGCCGCGTTCGCTGGCGGTGAGCTCGCGCCCCTTCAGAGACTCCTCGTAGAGGTAGGGGTTAGGCTTGCTGCAACGGAACAAGGCGGCCAGTATCTGGTGTGCGCGCGGGTCCTTCGTTGCGGCCACCTCCAAGCTGTTCAGCAAAAGACCCGAGGCGAGAAAATGCTCGCGGGGCAGGACGGTCGCGTTCTGGACTGGGCGCGATGCATCGTCCCAGCCCTCCAGGTCGTCATCCGATTCGTCGTCTTCTTCATCCTCGCCGAGTCCTTTTGACGGTGGGGACATGGGCAGCAGCGGCGCCAGGGCCGTCCAGCGTACCAGCCCCAGATGTTGGTCGACGATGAACTGCATCAGGGCGCCTGTCATGGCCTGCGCCTCGGTTTGGCCGTACTGCAGTTGCAGCGCGCGGCCGGCGATCTGCGGCCCAGCCGAGGCCTCCGGTGTCTGCCCAACGCCGTGGTCGGCCAACAGCGCATCCGTGGTCAGTGCGGCCCAGGTCCTGTAGCCGAATGCCGCTGCCAGCAGTTCGTGAACGTGACTGTGGCGAATGTCGCAGCCCGCTCGGGCTTGCAGGGACTGGTGCGCGGCGTGCGTCAGTGCTCTCAACATCATGTGTCTTCCTTTCGGTTCACCTCGTCACATCGGGGCAGACACACGCGTTTAAGCCCCCGGTGACGAAGCCCGGAAGGGAGATCAATGACGATGGAAAGAAGAGCCGGTTTCTACTCGCGTGCAAGTACGGCGGGCGCCTTGCCCGAGATTCTATTCAGGTGCAGCTTCCCGCGACGCATCCTGGCGGTGGCGCTTGGCGGTTCAGCATCGTGCACGCGCTTCCGGGGGGCTTGCCCTCGCAGTCGTCGCGCGACCCGCAGTTGAGGTCGCCCGTGGTGCTTGAGCCGCGACTCGCGCAGATGGCCCGCCCGCTCCACGACGTGCTCAAGGCTCAGGCCACGTGCGGCAGATCGCCGTTTGTCGCCCAGTGATCTGCGCGTATGAACTTCGCCCGATCTTGACGGGGGAAGCGATTTTGGATATCTTTGAGATATCTGCAAGGAGATCGCCATGTCGGCTCGTTCGTTGACAAACCAGATCGCTTTTCGCTACCGCACCGTCGACAGTGCCACGGGCGTCACGCGCGAGACCGCCAAGCGCCTCGCCGAGCATCTGGGCGTTGATGAGACCCAGGCGATCCACCGCGCGCTGCACGACTTGGCCGTGCGCATGCTGCCGCAGTACGAGGCCGACGACGGCCCACTGACGCCGGCCCAGGTTCGCCAGATCAAGAAGCAAGCCCCGCAGGGTGTCAAGCGGTCGGTGCGTTCGAGCCTGTTCGACACGGAGACGGCATGATCCACCAGTGGTGGGGTGAGCCCACCGCTGGCGACATCGTCTGGTGCCACTTCCCCGACAACATCCATCCCCGCCCCAAACCCCGACCCGCACTGATCCTGGCCGTGTTCGACGACGACGCGCCTCAGTTCACCGTGCGGGTGGCGTACGGCACCAGCCAGCGCACCACGGCCTTGCATCGGGGCGAGTTCTCCATCCTGCGTGAGCGCAACGCGGCGGCCTACGCGGCGGCTGGCCTGAGCTACGACACCAAGTTCGACCTCAAGCAAACCTTGGACTTGCCCTACAGCACGCAGTGGTTCTCAGTGCCGCCCGCTGCGCCGCACGGGCAATGTCCCAAGCTCGGGGTGCTGCATCCGTCGCTGGTGCGTGCGGTGCAGGCGGCCCACTTGGCGGCAGGCGAATGAGCCGGCGCCTGTCAGCCCTGGTCATCGGCAATGCTGCCTACGAAACGGTGGCCGAACTGAAGAACCCGGCCAACGACGCCGAGGACGTCGGGCAGCAGTTGGAGGCCAGCGGCTTCAGCGTGATCCAGAAAACCGACTGCGATCATGCCGACATGGACCGCGCGCTCAGACGGTTCAAGCGCGACCTCGACAAGAGTGATGTCGGTCTGTTCTTCTTCGCCGGACACGGCATGCAGATCGACGGCGAGAACTACCTTGCCGCCATCGACACCGACGCCACGGACGAGGTCGAAGCCAAGCACTCCTCGCTGTCGCTGAACCGCGTCATCGACGTGATGGAGAAGTCCAAGTGCTCCACCAGCATCATCATCCTCGATGCCTGCCGGGACAATCCCTTCGAGCGTGCGTGGCGCCGCGCCATCCAGGCGCGGGGGCTGGCGCCCGTGTACGCGCCCAAGGGCACCTTGATCGCCTTCGCAACGTCGCCTGGCCAGACCGCGGACGATGGACGGGGGCGCAACGGCGCATACACGCAGGCGCTGCTGCAGCACCTCGCGACGCCCGACTGTTCTATCGAGACCATGTTCAAGCGCGTGCGCAACTCCCTCAGCGCCGCAACGAGAGGGCGGCAGATTTCCTGGGAGCACACATCGCTGGCCGGTGAGTTCTACTTCAACCTCAGCCTGGGCACGCGCATCGACCTGTACTCGGAAATGGCGCTGAGCGACAGCCTGTTCGTGCTGGACGAGGCGAAGGCGACGCATCGGGTGATCCGGGGCCTTAAGAGCCTGACGTGGCCTCGGCAGAACCCGGCTGTTGCCGACTTCACCGCAACGGTGGCCAACCGAGGCACGCTCGATTCGCTGTTCGTGGTCGGACGCAACTTCTATCAGGCGGCCTGCGGCGGTTCGCACGCCGCCCAGGCCTACTTGAGCGACTTCGCGTCGCGGGCGAGTGGCCTCAAGCTGGAAAAGCGCAAGGCCGTGCTTGATGGCATGCTCTTCGAAGTCTTCTTCGACTCCAATGGGCAGTTGCGCAAGTCTTTCAAGCTCAGGCAGTTCAAGGAGTTGTTCGCGCTGCAGCGCCACAAGGACTTGCAGCCGAGCTTCGACTTCCTGGCGGAGTGCCTGTTGCCGCAAGCGCAGCAGTTCTACGTCGTGCCGGGCAAACGACAGGAGGTGGCGGTGGACGTGGTCACGAAGCCGAGTGCCAAGGCCGACCACCACATCGTGGTGTCGCTGCATTGCGGGGGCGAGAGCATCCTGTGGCTTGAGGACGATGACTACCTGCCCGAAGCCGGCGAGCCCCCGATGAGGCAGCGGGTGACGCTGGAGGCGTTCGAGGCCTTGGTGGCCGAGCAGATGGTGGTCGCACCGCAGCTTCTGAAGCTCAACTACCAGTCGTTTAAGAAGAGCGGCAGGGAACAGATGAATTTCCCCCGGGGCTGGACGGCCCGTAAGCGCTGATACACAAGAATCGCTGCAGGTTCCCCGCGCCGCGCGTGGCCTTTTTTGGCGAAGGCATGGTCTCTCGCTGACGAGCTCGCGGTGAGTCGCCCTTGAAGCCCTCGCGCGGCCCGCAACGATGGTCGCATGGCTTCAAGGAGACGGCTTCACGCCGCTGCAGCTCACCGCCGAGGGCGAGTTGGGCGTCGGCGCACCGCAGTACACGTCCTGCCAGGGATGCCAGTCCTTCGGCTGCGCGGTGTCGGCGATGCCGGGCAGCTACGGCGAAGTCACGCGGTCGCTGTGCTTCGACCCCGCCTGCAACAGCCAGAAAGTCGCGCTGTGGCGCAAGGCGCAGCGCGATGCAGTAGCAGCGGTGGAGGAAGCAGCAGGCAAGGGCGCAGCGAAGGGCACGGCGAAGCACAAGGGCAAGCCTAGCCAGAAGGGCAAAGCCGGGGCCAGAACCGCAGCCATGGCCACCCCGACGCACCAGACCCCGCAGCGCGTGGTTGCCCATCGACTCGGTGAATGGCGCAAGTGGCTGGCCAAGGCCCTGATGGCGCAGCCGCAGCGCAGCCAGCGCGTGCTGATCGCCCCGGTGCTGGCCGGGCGGGGGGCCGATCTGCGCGAGGCGCAGTTCCGCAACGCTTTCGAGCGCATCGCGGGTCAGTTCGGGTCTGCGGCCTTCGGCGTGCGGGGCAGGTTGCAACGTGCCGATGCGGCGTCCGAGACTCAATTGGAGCAGCCGCTGCAGGCCGCCACCGCTTCCGCCGCCTTTGGCGTCAACACCAGCGACCTGGAACTGCTGCTGAATTACGCCGAGGTCGATGAGGGCCGGTACTTCCAGTGGGACAAGACTTTCCTCGACCTCTTCACGATGAGCGAACTGGAGAGCCTTGCGGATGAGGTGGGGTTGAAGAAGGCCATGGGCACGGGCTTCAAGGCCGCACGCGCCAGCAAGAAGCAGGAGTTCATCGCGGCATTGCTCAAGGTGCCGGGCTTTGCCTAACGACTGCGACGCCTTTTGCTCCGCGAAGGAGCGGGCAAAGGATAGCCCTCGGGAGTCTGTAGTGGATGACGAAAGGGGCTTGCAGGTCAATGCCGGCATGGCCATGCGACGGCATGGACACCGCCTTGCAGGTGGCGCTTGCGGGCACGCGACGAGGTGATAGGGGCGATTTAGTGTCCCGCGCCGCCGCAGAGCAAGGCTGCATGCG
This sequence comes from Pseudomonadota bacterium, assembly GCA_018241985.1. Classification (GTDB taxonomy): domain Bacteria; phylum Pseudomonadota; class Gammaproteobacteria; order Burkholderiales; family Burkholderiaceae_C; genus Rhodoferax_A. The sequence goes on from JAFECV010000168.1 coordinate 4,549, forward strand.
GGCTTGACAGGCAAAAGCTCTGCCTCTGGTCCCGAGCGGGGTGCTCAAGCGCTTGCGCAGCTCCAGTGAACCGTGTGCGTGGTCGACGTGTAGCGGGGTTGACGAGTGCCCGTGCAGTGAGACCGTGGTGACACACAAGCAGTTCGTCGCGGGGTTGACGCTCGGCAGGTGTCACCGCGTTGCCGCTCGAATCTCATTGGGGTGGCAGCTTGTGGCCCCCAATCCCGAAAGCCGGGTCATTTCGTGCGGATTGCGCGTGGCGTGGTCGCATCGCCTTGGTGATGCTGACCGTCATGTTTCCTCACTTTGGAGCACCATCATGGAATTGATCGTCAGAGCGGTGGATGTCGGGTCCGGCAACACCAAGCTCGTCACCGGCGTCGCGGGCACCGATATCCGCTGCGCCAGTTTCCCGTCGGTCGCTTACCCGTCCAGCGGCGAGACGCCTCAGTGGCCGGCCAGCGAACGGCGCAAGACCTTCTGCATCCCGATCGGCCCGCTGTTCTATGAGGTCGGGCCGGACGTCGGCCTGGCCGCCGACACCTTCCGCGCCAAGCAGCTCCATGACGAATACACCGAGTCGCCGGAGTACATGGCGCTGCTGCGCGGGGCGCTCAGCATGATGAAGGTTCCGCACATCGACCTGCTGATCGTCGGCCTGCCCGTGGCGCTGTTCACCTTGAAGAAGGCATCGCTCGAGAAAGCCATGGTCGGCAGCCATCAACTCGGCGGCGGCAAGACCGTGACGGTTGCCAAGGCGATGGCCGTGGCCCAGCCGCAGGGCGCGCTGGTCCACTACGCGGCCGAGCATCAGAAGATCAAGACCATCGGCACCGAGCAGAGCCTGGTCATCGATCCGGGTTCGCGCACCTTCGACTGGCTGGTGACCCGCGGCATGCGCCTAGTGCAGAAGCAGTCGCACTCCATCAACCGCGGCATGTCCGACGTGCTGCG
>JAFECV010000169.1 GCA_018241985.1 Pseudomonadota bacterium
CAGGTAGTCGGCGGGCTGCAGCGGTGGGGTGTTCATGGCGCCGCCATGATAAGCGTGCGCAGCGACGCGCCCGGCCCGCGTACCCGAATCGCATACCCGATCCGCGCGGGCCGAAAAAAAGCCCCGAGCCTTGCGGTTCGGGGCTGAATCCATCTTTTCAGAGGATGGAGGAGACAATCGGTTGCTTCAATCTCTCGAAGCAATGCACACAGTGTAATCCCGTTTTTGTTGCGTTGCACAAACGACACGGTCGCATCCGTGACTTAATTGGCAATCCGTGGCGGATTCACTCGAATCCGTTGCGATGAACACGAAGGAGGATGGTTCGATGGAATGCCTGGTGAGCTGGACCGGCGCGAGCGGCGCGCGCTCGGGTATGGGCTTCGTGGCCGAGACCGGCAGCGGCCACGTGCTGACGATGGACGGCGCGCCCGACGCCGACGTGCCCGCGAATGGCGGCCAGAACCTTGCCCCGCGGCCGATGGAGACCGTGCTCGCCGGCACCGGCGGCTGCACCGCCTACGACGTGGTGTTGATCCTCAAGCGCGGCCGGCACGACGTGCGCGGCTGCACCGTGCGGCTGAATGCGGAGCGCGCCGACGCCGACCCCAAGGTGTTCACTCGCATCGCGATGCATTTCATCGTCACCGGGCGCGGCATTCCGGCGCAGGCGGTCGAGCGCGCGGTGCGCCTGAGCCACGACAAGTACTGCTCGGCCACCGCGATGCTGGCCAAGACCGCGGCGATCGAAACCAGCTTCGAGGTGATCGAAGTCTGACGGATCGGCGCCGGCGCGCTGCGCTCAGATGTGATGCGCGGTCTTTGTCATCACCCTTGCCGCTGCGCGCATCAGCGCCTGCACCGGCGCGGGGAAGTCGATCGCGCCGGCGTCGCGCGCACGTTCTGCATGCCGTGCCTCGTCATCCTTCATCTGCGCGACGATCGCACGCGACGCATGGTCGCCGACCGGCAGTCGGTCGAGATGGCTGTCCAGATGCGCCTCGACCTGGCGTTCGGTCTCCTCGACGAAACCGAGGCTCACGCGGTCACCGAGGCGCCCCGCGACCAGGCCGAGCGCGAACGCGCCGGCGTACCACAGCGGATTGAGCAGCGACGGGCGCGCGCCCAGCTCATCCAGCCGCTTGCGGGTCCACGCGAGGTGATCGACCTCGTCGCGCGCCGCGTCTTCGAAATGCTCGCGCAGGTCGCGGCTACGCGTGGCCAGCGCCTGCGAGGCGTACAGCGCCTGCGCGCAGACCTCGCCCACGTGGTTCACCCGCATCAGCGCGCCCGACAACTGGCGCTCCTGGGCTTCCAGATGAGTTTCGTCCTGCGGCAGCACCGGGCAGGGCCGGCTGGCCTGCGGCGCCGCGAACAGGGTCCGAAGCGCGGTGTCCGCGGCGACGAGCATCGAGTCGATCCGTTGGGTCATTGTTGGGTAACCTCCATGCTTTGCACTGCGGTGCGAGCCCTCCGGAACGGCCGGGCGGGGGCTCATGGGTAATGCTTTAGGGTGCCGTTGATGTGTGTGTGCCGGCTGGGTGCATGCATACGCTTCTGTAGCAGTTTAGGGCCGGCGCAGTGACCACTGCACTGTTGCGAGGATTCCACGGCATGCGGCCGATTGTGGTGCTATTGCAACGAAGCGGCCGTCCTGGCCCTGTTTTTCCGTGATTTTCTTTGCCCCTGGCATCCGAGTCTGGTGCAATAGCAACAACTTCCCAAAAGGAGGTTGGCCCCGGGAAAGGGCGATGTCTTTTCTCTCACCGGTGCCTTCTGTTCAACCTTGGAGAATCTCGAAATGAAGAAATCCCTCGTTGCTCTGGCTGCGATCGCCTTTGTTGGCGCGGCCTCTGCGCAAACGTCCGGTTCGTCCGTGACCCTGTGGGGTGTGGTCGACGCCGGCATCAGCCACTACAGCATGGGCCCCAACAGCAAGACGATGTTCGACACCAGCGGTCTGTCGTCCAGCCGACTGGGCTTCCGCGGCACCGAAGACCTGGGCGGCGGCATGTCGGCCAACTTCTGGCTGGAAGCGGCTGTGCTGAACGGCACCGGCGGCGCTGGCGGCACCGTCACGGGCAACGGCGGCGTGGCGACTTCGTCGTTCTTCAGTCGGCGTAGCACGGTCAGCCTGGCCGGCAACTTCGGTGAAATCCGTCTGGGCCGTGACTACACCCCGACGTTCTGGAGCGACACCGTGTTCGACCCGTTCGGCACGATCGGCCCGGGCGCCGGCTCGAACATCACGGCGGGCGGCCAGAGCGGCATCAGCTACGCTCGCGCCAGCAACTCGATCTCGTACCTGTGGGGCTTCGCGCCGAACGCGACTTCCGCGGTCGGCAGCGGCGTCTACGCGCAGCTGATGTACGCCTTCGCGGGCAATGTCAGCGGCACGCCGGACATCGGCAAGTACGCGGGTGGCCGCGTCGGCTATGCGAACGGCCCGATCAACGTCGCCGTGGACTACGGCGAGACCACGACCGCTCCGGTCGCGGGTGCAACCACCACCACCAGCACTCTGAAGTCGTGGGATGTCGCCGGTTCGTATAACTTCGGTATTGCGAACGCGATGGCGCATTACGGCGTGAACAACGCCGACAGCAATGTCGCCGGCGACAAGTTCACGCATTGGGGCGTGGGTGCGACCATCAACGCGGGTCCTGGCTACGTCCCGATCTCGTACAACCGCATCAAGCAGAACAATACGACGAGCGACGGCGCCGACCAGTGGGCGGTGGGCTATGTGTACAACCTGTCCAAGCGCACTGCGCTGTACGGCACTGTTTCGCACATCAGCAACAAGAACAACGGCACCTACACCTTCTCGGGTGGCAACGGCGGCGGCAACCCCGGCCTCGCTGCGACCCCGGGCAGCAGCGGTACCGGCTACGGTATCGGTCTGAAGACCAGCTTCTGATCCCAGGCCGGCGTGAGCCGGCCGAAGACGGAAATCTTGAAACCCTGCAGCGGCGACGCTGCAGGGTTTTTTCATGCTGCTTGATGAGCCCGCCTTTGAACTTGGCTGTGCATCGAAGCATTGGTGGCTTGGCGGTAACTTGATTTTCATTCGTCATTAAACGAAAATGAATGCCTATCGGGTCGAGCACTACCTGACGGCGGGTGACCATCAGGACCTTTACGCGGGCTGGCTGCAACGGTTGCGCGACCGACAGGCCAAGGTGGCGGTGATTCGCCGGGTGGCACGGGTCGAGTTGGGCAACTTCGGCGATCACAAGTTCTGTCGTGATGGCGTCTGGGAGTTGCGCGTCGACGCTGGGCCGGGCTACCGGGTGTATTACGCTCTGTCTGGCCACCGCGTGGTGCTGCTGCTGCTGTGCGGCGGCGACAAGCGGGGGCAGGACGCGGATATCGCCAAGGCAGTGGGTTATTGGCAGGACTGGCAACGGAGATCAGACGATGAAAAGCAGATCCCATGACGACGCGATGGCCGAGATGTACCGCCGCGATCCGGCCCTCGCGCTGGAGGTGATCAATGGCATCCTGGCCGATGGCGATCAGGCTGAGCTGCTGATCGTGCTGCGCCAGATGGCCCTGGCATTTGGCGGGGTTCAGGCCGTAGCCGAGCAGGCGCACCTGAATCCGACCCAGCTCTATCGCACGCTGTCGCCAAAGGGCAATCCGGCGCTCAGCAGCCTGTCGGCCATTCTCAAGGCGATGGGATTGAGGCTGGCGGTACAACCCCTGGCCGAGCCGGCGCACGCGAACTGAAGGTTATCGTGATAGAAGACGAACCATGAACACCCGTGACGTGGAATCAGCGCTGCTTTCCCGGTGTGCTGCCGTCGCAAGAGGAGTTGCGCGACCCGCCCGGAATCAACGCGAGGCCAATGTGTTTCGGCTGGCTGCAATGGTCGTCAGGCCCCGATTCCCTCGCGAGTCCGAGAGTCTGCTGAGGGCGAGCGAGCAATATTTCGCCGCGCATCCGACGGGGAGATTGGCTGCGGCCGAGGTTGTCAGGAATGGATGGATATTGAGCCTGCCGCGCCTGCGGGACTTGCTGAGTCTTCAGCTCGCTGGGCATTGAAGTCATGCCTGCGAATCAGGTGTTTCATACCCATACTGCGCTGGCTCGGGGCCTTCGAGAGTTGCTCAAGCAACTTCAGGATCGCCTTTCGCTGCGCAGTCCTGTGAATGTGTACCTGGCCGGCGGAATGACGGTCCATCTCTATACGGCGAGCCGCGTCACGACCGATGTGGATGCGGAATTTGGCGGACGTGTCCATCTTCCCAACGACCTGGGCGTGGACCAGCTTCAGGTCTATGTGCTTGCCCCTGTCGATCTTGCCGTGAGCAAGATCGCCCGATTTGCCGACAACGACAAAGAAGATATCGCTGCATTGGTTCGTCTCGGCCTGACGACGGCCGACGAGATCGAGCAACGCGCCATACCCGCGCTTGCCGGATTCGTTGGCGGGCAGGCGATGTTGCGCTTGAATCTCCGGGATGCGGTTGCACTTGCCCGGAAGGTGGAAGCCGAGCGCTGATCGATCCCGCTCAAGGAAACCCCTGAGCATCATGCGATAGGGCTCTGCTACGATTCGGCGAGTGTCGGCAGTGCTGCTGCCGCGCCTGTGCCGTTTCTCGCCGATGTCCGCCTTCATCCTGCGTCGTCTGCTGCAAGCCGTGATCGTGATGGTCGTGGTGGCGCTGATTGCGTTCCTGCTGTTCCAGTATGTTGGCGATCCGGTGGCGTTCCTGCTGGGGCAGGACGCGACGCCGGCGCAGCGCGCGGAACTGCGCACGGCGCTCGGCCTGGACCAGCCGTTCTTCGTGCAGTTCTGGCATTTCCTGGTGAACGCGGTGCAGGGCAATTTCGGGCTGAGCCTGCGCCTGGGCCAGAAGGTGTCGCGGCTGATCGGCGAACGCTTTCCGGCAACGTTGGAACTCTCGATCGTCGCGGCGGTGCTCGCGGTCGTGGTCGGCGTGCCGATGGGCGTCTACGCGGCGCTGCGCCGCGGCAGCTTCCTGTCCCAGGTGTTCATGACGATCTCGCTGCTGGGCGTGTCGCTGCCGACCTTCCTGATCGGCATCCTGCTGATCCTGTTCTTCTCGGTCGAGTTCGGCTGGCTGCCCAGCTTCGGCCGCGGCCAGGTGGTGCACTTCGGCTGGTGGACCAGCGGCCTGTTCACGCGCGACGGCTGGCTGCACATCCTGATGCCGGCGGTGACGCTGGCGATCTTCCAGCTGACGCTGATCATGCGGCTCGTGCGCGCCGAGATGCTGGAGGTGCTGCGCACCGACTACATCAAGTTCGCGCGCGCACGGGGCCTGACGAACCGCGCGATCCATTTCGGCCATGCGCTGAAGAACACGCTGGTGCCGGTGATGACGATCACCGGCCTGCAGCTGGGTGGGCTGATCGCCTTTTCCATCATCACCGAAACCGTGTTCCAATGGCCCGGCATGGGCCTCTTGTTCATCCAGGCGGTGACGTTCGCCGACATTCCCGTCATGGCCGCGTACCTGTGC
>JAFECV010000016.1 GCA_018241985.1 Pseudomonadota bacterium
CGTGTTGCAAATGGCGTCGGTGCCCGCGCTGGCGCTGGTGGATAGCTGGCAGGCAGCGGCCGTTCTCATCATTGCCGAGCGGGTGGGCAAGGCGGTTCGCAATCCGCCGCGCGACGTCATGCTCTCGCACGCGGCCGAACGCCTGGACGGCTACGGCTGGACGTTTGGCGTGCACGAGGCGCTTGATCAGTTCGGCGCGCTGTTCGGTCCGCTGATGGTTGCGCTCATCCTCGCGCGCCACGGCAGCTACCGCCAAGCTTTTGCCATCCTGCTGCTGCCGGCCAGCATCAATTTGTTGTTGGTGCTGGCAGCGCGCTTCGCATATCCCAAGCCCGGAGACCCGGCAGGTGCCACGACGGGTCAGGCCACTGACCCCCGCTTCGCCGGCGTCTACTGGGTCTACCTGGCGGGCGCGGTGCTGGTCGCCGCCGGCTTTGCCGACTTTCCGTTGATCGCTTACCACTTCACCCAAGCCGGCACGGTGTCAGTGGACTGGATCGCTGCGTTCTACGCCGTGGCAATGGCCGTGAGCGGTACCTCGTCGCTGGTGCTCGGACGGCTATTCGACCGCTACGGCTTTCGCGTGCTCATCATCATGACGCTCATCGCAGCGTCCTTCGCACCGCTGGTTTTCCTGGGCGATTTCGATCTGGCGCTGCTCGGCGCGGCGATCTGGGGCATGGGCATCGGCGTGCACGAGTCCATCATCCCCGCTGCCGTAGCGCCCATGGTGCCGGCACAGCGGCGGGCTTCGGCGTTCGGGCTGTTCACGGCAGGCTACGGCATTTTCTGGTTTCTCGGCAGCGCGGCCATCGGCTATCTGTACGGCCTCTCGATCGCTTGGACCATCGCGTTCTGCGTCGTGACGCAATTGGCGGCGGTGCCGATCTTTCTGTGGGTCGCTCGCAACCAGTAGGCCTACCAAGTAGGTCCGGCAGACCAGCATCACCGCCCGAAGCCCGGAACCGGCAAACCAGATGCCAGAGCAGAAACGTGGTGACTTCGGAGGCCATGATCCTGCTCACCATGGCATCCAGCCAGCCCATGTCGACCGCAGTTCAGTCCGGTCCAACATCCAGTTTCCCCGCGGTCGCGCTCTGCCGGGCCCGCTGCCGCCGAAGCCGTTCGGCGCGGCGCTTGCGCGACTGCGCAACGGCGGGACGCAGGCTGGCGATGGCGTCCGCCTCGTCGGTGATTTCCATGCCCAGGATCGTCTCCAGCATGTCCTCGAGCGTCACCAGCCCGATCGTGTTGCCGTGCTTGTCCACCACCAGGGCAATGGCCTCGTGCTGTGCCAGGATTTGCTCGAACGCCTTGGCCACCGGCTCGGTTTCGCGGAAGGTGGGCACGGCACGCATGAACGACACCAGCGGTACGGCGTCATCGCCATGGCGCGCGTACGCCTTCAGCACCTCGCGATGGAAGACATAGCCCCTGACCCGCTTTCTGTCGCCTTCAAACAGCGGGATGCGGCTGAAAGCATCGGCGCCGGGCGCGGAAACCAGGTCGGCCACCGTGTCGTGCACGTCCAGCATGAAGACGACGGCGCGCGGCGTCATCACGTCCTTCAAAACGATCTCGCGGCTGTAGATCAGGCTGCCGATCAGCATGGCCTCGGCCAGCGAGATCGCCCCATCCTGCGGCGCCACGTCCACCATGAGAGCGAATTCGCGGCGGCTGAATTGCTCGCGTGGCGAGCGTGCGAGCAGGCGAATCAAGGAGCGGGTCACGATGAGCAACGGCGCCACGACGCGGATAAGGCACGGCAGCACGTGGCCGGCAAAACCCGACAATCTCCCGGCGTAGCGGGCTGCCAGTGTCTTGGGAATGATCTCGGACACCAGCAGCAGCAGCACCGCCAGGATCGCGGAAAACACGCCGATCCAGGCGTCCCCGAACACCGCTGCGGCGTAGGCGCCACCCAGGGCCGCGCCGACCGTGTTGGCCGCGGTGTTCACGATGAGGATTGCGCTGATGGCGTCGTCGATGCGGGTCCGCTTGATCTCAAGCAGGCGGGCCGCGCCGACGCTACCCGAGGCAGACCGTTCCAGCAGCGCTGACGTGCGGGCGGTCAGCAGGGTGACCTCCAGCAAGGAGCAGAGGTGTGAAAGAGACACCGCCAGCACCACCCAGAAGATCAGTTGCGCCATTCACCCCTCCATGGTTGTTTCGCACCGCACTTGCATCTTCGCTTCGTGTTCGGCGGTACCTCATCACCTCAAGCTGTGCAGCGGAGCGCAACCTCTGTGAAATTCACCTGACACGTGCCATCGCGCACGGCCGATCAGCGGCACAGGCGCGTCCTGGAAGTACCCTGACGGCCATGCGCGTCAGCCGATCTGGTACCCAATGATCGGCAGCACGACCAGCAGGGCCTACACAATCCAATCAGGTCATGCAGACATCATCAGCGCTGCTGCTAGGCATTTTTGCGGCTGTTGTCCCCGGTCTACGCCGTGAGCCGTTCGGCACCGAAGACCTGCGCATAGAGATCCTCGCCGAAGCTGGTCGACAGCGCTTCGCCGGCCACCAGCCTGAACGTGCGAGAGCCGTCTTCGCGCCGCTCGGCACGCAGAAACATCGTGTCCGGCCGGCGCTCGCCGGCCAGCCGATCCGCGAAATCGTAGAAGTGGGTCACGAACATGACCTTGATGCACCGCTCCCGCAACGCATGCACCGTCTGCAGGGCGATCTCCGAACCTTCGCGCTCGTTCGTCGATGCGAACGATTCGTTCGCCAGGAACATCCCGCCGGAGCGGATATCGTCGACGATCTCGCTCAGCCGCGCCAATTCCTCGTCGAACTTGCCGCTCTTGAGGGTCGCGTCTTCCTCGCGCTTGTAGTGGGTGAAAAGCCCCGTGCAGCGCTCCCCCGCGAAAGACCGTGCGCAAACGGGCATGCCCGCCTGCATCATCAGTTGCGCCACGCCGGCAGCCCGTAGAAAGCTCGATTTGCCGCCCTGGTTGGCACCGGTGATCACGATCAGGCCCCGGCCGTCGGCATCCACCGCGTTGCCAACCACGGCATTGCCCATCTTGAGCACCAGGCAGACGTCGCGCAGGTCGGTGCAGCGCAGGCGCGACGCACCCGGATCCGCCATCTCGGGCAGGCAGCACGGCGCGTCGGCGGCCACTAGCTTCTCGCGCAGGTTCAGACAGGCAACGTAAAACGCCAGTTCCGTACGCAGCATGGTGAAGAAGTTGAGCACATGGTCGCACGACTGGCCGAGCGCATTGGCGACGAGATTGATGCCCCGATCCTGAAGCTCCCCCAGCGCTTGCGCGCCGGCTTCGTCGCGCTCGTGTACCCGGAATCCGTACTCCGGCGGCGCGCGTCGCAACAGGCGCTGCCAGAGCGGCGGCTTCTCGTGCGGCAGCCGCAGCACGTAACCGACGCCTTCGTTGTCGCGGCCGAGCGAGGCGCTGATCAACACGCCGCCGTCGAACCTCAGCAGCTTCAAGTGCCGCTGCAGGATGCCGATGTAGTCGTCGTCGAATTCGGTCTGCAGCAACGTGAACAGCGCACGGAATCCGGGCGATTCGAAGAGGCCGTGCCTGCTTTCGGCGAACGCGCGCAGCTTGCGCAACATCCCTACGAAGAACTGCAGCAGTTCCACCGAGTTGATCAGCACGCCGTGCGGATAGTTCATGAACACGCCGAACCAGAATTTCTTCCGCCCCTCGGTCGCCTCGACCGCCAGCCCGTAGAGTTCACGCACCTCGGAGGCGTGGGCGATCGCATCGGCCAGCACTTGCTGCCGGTGCCGCACCGTGAGTGAATCGTTGCCGATGCCGAGAAGCGTCGCCTTGCGGGCCACGCCCAGCAGAAAGTCGTCGCCACCAGCCATCGCCGCCCAGAGCGTCGGCAGTTCCAGATCCCGGGTCAGCGCATCGGCCTGCCTGGGCAAAGGCTGATCCCCATCGAAATCGCGGTCGGGGTGCATCAGCAGGGCCTTCATGATGGAATGCGCTCCTTCATCCAAGTCTCGGTGACGTGGTACTTCTCGGCGATCGCCAGCGCGTGGGCCAGCCCATCGGCCGCACGCCGTTCCAACTTGAAGCTCCGTGCCGTCGGATCCGTTGCATCGATCGCGGCGACCAGGCTGACCACGCTGGGAGCGAAGCTCGCAAGTTCGTCGAGGAAGGTCACGCACACCACCAACAAATCGAGCCGGCACAGGCGAGCCAGCATCTCGCGGCCGAGAAACAGCGCGTCGTGCAACGCCGTGGACGAGAAGATTTCGTTCATCACGACGACCGACGCCGGCGTTGCCTGCTCCAGGATGCGGTGCATCCGCACCAGGTCGTCATGCAGTTTGCCGCGCAGGTTTTCGATATCTTCTTCGCGCTCGAAATGCGTGAACAGGCGGTCGAACAGAAAGAGCTGCGCTCGCGATCCCGGGACCGGGCACCCTAGGCTCGCCAGCCAATGCAATTGCCCGAACATACGTGCAAACGTGGTCTTGCCGCCCTGATTGGGGCCCGTCACGACGAAGATCCGCTCGGCACCGCTGAGGCGAAAGTCGTTGCAGACGACGGGTCGCTGTTCCGCCACCAGGCGGTGCGCGAGCGCGAGATCGAAGGCGCCGGAAACGCCGACCTCCTTGGAGGACGTCGAGACATGCGGGTAGCAGAACGGCAGCCCGGCCAGCCGGAAGCGCGAGATGAAATCGAGCCAGGCGATGTAGAAGTGGATTTCCCGGTCGAAACGCTCGACATGTCCGTCGATGAACTGCCCGTACTCGGCGCGGAATGCCGCCAATGCGCCGAAGATTTCGGGGTTCAGACGGGCAACGCAGTCCAGCACCTGCGCTTCGATGTGGTTGAGCCCGACCGTCGTTCGCAGTTTGGACAGGTAGCTCTTGACGGCACCGCGCCGGAACTTCGCGAAGGTCTGTTCGACCTCGGCGGTGTAGTCGGGTTCGCCGTCGTAGTGGCGGACGACCACGGTTGCGCCGTCGATCGCGACCGCATAGGTGATCGTCGACAGGTCGCGCTGCACCTGCCCGGCCTGTGCCACCATCCGGACGAATCCGGGCGATTGCGCATAGTCGTCCACATAGCCGCGCCAGCGCCGCAAGCCACGGGAGTGAAGCATCAGCGGAGCAAGCTCCTTGCGCAATGTCTCGACGGCCTCGCCATAGAGTTGCACCGAGCCCAGGTGCCATCGATTGCGTTCGTGCTCGTTGTAGCTCTTCGTCGCCAGCGGGAGTTGCTGCCGCATCGTGCGAAGACGCAAGGTGAAGTCCCGCACCGCCGCCATGATCTCCGGCTGCTCGAGATCGCGCATCACCTCCTGCCGGTACGCCACGGCGTTCTCGTCCGGCAGGTTGGCGTGAAAGAATCCGGCCAGATCGTAGTCCTTCCACGGTGCAATGACGGCCTGCACGATCTGATCGAGACCGAGGTCGTGGAAGCAGTCCGGCTGCGTTGCGGGTGGCACGCCGGGCGCACCGGTCGGTTCGTCGAAAAGGATGCTCTCGAACGGCGCGCCCAGCGGGATGCGGTATTTTTCCGTCGCGATGTCGGATGCCGGGAACGATGCGGCCGGTGCCATGATCTGACCCTCACTCGTCATGGATGAACTGCGCCCGGGCGCGTTTCGCGCTCGATTGCCGGCAGTTGGTTGCGCGTGGCGCGGCGTTCACGCCACCCGCAAGAGCGAACGTTGCGTCGTATCGAAGAAGTGTCGTGCGCATGGCGAGCCGCTTGCATCAAGCCAAGGTTGCCGCGGCGGCGAGCATCGCCGCGACCAGCGACATGAGCACATAGGTCGCGTAAACCGTGACCCTGCCGTGGTGCATGCGTGCGATCAGCCGGGCCGCCGCCTGCAGCGCGGCAAGGAGCGGATTGACCAGCAGGCGGTCGACAAGGTGCACGCGGACTTCCCGGTGGCTCATCGCAGTGAGAAAGGCGCCCTGGCGTTCCTCTTCGCGTGCGACCTCGGGATTGAACACGGCGTGGAACAGCACACGCACGGGCGCCGCGAAGGTGGTCGCGGTATAGGTCATTTCCGGGCGGATGCGCGCAAGGCCCGCATCCCACGGTACCCGCTGCGCGACCCGCCGATGGCGACGCAACCCACGCGCGAACAACCAGACCAGCAACAGGAGCAAGGCGATGACCGCAAAGCTGAGTGCGGTGGACATGGCGAACATGATCGGGCCGCCACCGGTGCCTGCGTGCAGCACCACCAGGCCGCGCAACGGCAAGACGCCGCGCCCGACTTCGGCGCCCAGTTGGGTGAGGGCCTGTGTCACGTCCTGTGGAAGTTCCTGCACGTGGCCAAAGAACTCCGGTACCAGCGCGCCGGTCGGGTCGACGTTGGTCAGGTCTGCAGCGAAACGGCCGAGAATTGGAATCACGCCGGTGGCGAGCATCGCGAGCGCGAAGCAAACCATCACCAACACCCCCATTGGCACCGTCGCGCTTGGCGGCATGCCCGTTACCGCGGCTGCTTCGTGTGAACGGGGCAATCCAAGCAGCGCGCTCGCCGCGAGCATCACGAAGCAGGTGACGGCAAGTCCCGCGGTGAGCGCAAGCAGCGCGCCCGACAGCGCAAAGACGATGCGTACCGGGATCGGGCCGAGTTCGACCACGCGCAGGAGCGATTCCAGCACCAGCCACTCGCTCACGAAGCCGTTGAAAGGGGGCAGCGCCGCGATCGCGAACGCACCCAGCAGAAACAGCGTCCCGAACGCGGGCACGCGTCGCATCAGGCCGCCAAGGCGATCGAGGTCGTCGCCCGCGGTTTCCCCGATCGCACCCGAACCCAGAAACAGCAGCGTCTTGTAGGCGGAGTGATTGAGCATGTGATACAGCCCGGCGACCAGCGCCAGCCCGGCCAGCGCGGGGTGCTCCATCGCCGCAAACGCAAAGCCCGCGCCGAACGCCGCCAGCACGATGCCGAGGTTCTCGATCGAGCTTTGCGTGAGCAGACGCGTGAGGCTGTGGGAGGCGAACGTGTACATGATGCCGATGATCGCGGTCAGCGCACCGGTAGCCAGCACCACCAGTGCCATGTCTGGCACTTGGCTGGCGAGCGGTCCGTCGATCACCCACAACGTGAACACACCGAGATTGAGTGTCGCGCCCGAGAAGATCGGCAGTACGCCGCGCGGCGCCGCCGCATAACCTTCGCTCATCCACGCATTCACGGGCAGGATGCCGGTCTTCACGCCGAAGCCGAAAAAGGTGAGCAGGAATCCCGCCCACAGAACTCCGCGCGGCAACCGTGGGGCGGCCGCGGCGATGCCCGAGAGTGACAGCGTGTGGGCCGCGGCGGCGAGGACCAGCAGGCCCGCCAGGGCAGCCAGCGCACCCGTTTCGGAAAAAGCCAACGTCACCAGCCCTGCTCGCGTCATCCGCGGCGAGCGGCCGCCGAGAAACACCAGTGCCGCCAACGCGAGCGACATCACTTCCCATGCAAACATCAGGCTTGTGACCCCTGTCGCCAGCAGCACCGCGAGCATCGCCGCAAAGAGCAGGGTCGTGAATCCGAACACCAGCCGCATGCGTGCGGGCGGATAGCTGCTCGCATCGCGGACCACGAAGGCGGCGGACAGGCCGTACACCACAGCCGCGATCGCGAGAAAGAATGCACGCAGCGGATCCAGGGCGAAACCGAAGCCCGGCAGGATCGCGAGCACGGCGGGCGTGAAGGTCACCGAAACACCGTCGATCAGCGTCTGCGCGGCGCCAGTCAACACCAGCAGCGCCGCAACCCATCCACCCGCGAGAAAGCCCGCACGCTGCACTTGCCGCGCAGGCGCAGCCAACGCAGACAGGGCGAAGGCGAGTGCGAGGAATGACCAGATGACCATGCGCGTCAGCCGCTCAGATACCGGACGGTCAGCAACGCCACCAGCAGCGCTGCCAATACATAGGAGGCATAGGTCGTCACCGGTCCGTGATGCGCTTCAGCCAACGCTCTTGCGACGGCGCGAGAAGCGTTCGCGACCGGGCGGATGAACAGACGGTCCACGAGGTGGACCCGCACTTCCCGCCGTCGGCTCGAAGTCAGGAATGCCCCATGGTGTTGTTCGCGGTGGACGATGGCTGTGCTGAACACATTGTTGAACAGCACGCGCACCGGCGCGGCAAAGGCGGTTGCGGTGTAGGTCATCTCCGGCCGGATGCGCGCGAGACCCGCGTCCCACGGCGCTTGCCGCGCGACCTGCCGGTGGCGGCGCAGCACGCGCGCGAACGACCACACCAGCAACGACAGGAACGCGAGCACCATGAAGCTGAACACGGTGGACATCGCGTACGCCACCGTGTCGGCGGGACCGGCCGCGTGCAGCACGACAAGGCCGCGCAGCGGCACGATGCCTCGACCGAGTTGCGCGCCCAGTTGAGCGAGCGCATTCACCACGGTCTGTGAAATTCCACGGACATCGCCGAAGAACGCAGGCGCCAATGCATCGGTGGCATCGGCGCCGACCAGCGGAGCGCTGAGCCGGCCGAGCGTGGGAATCACCCCGGTGACGAGCATGGCCAACCCGAAGCACGCAACGGCGAGCATCGCCATCGGCACCGACGCCGTGCGCGGCACGCGCCGCGCCGCGGCTGCCTCGCTCGACCGCGGCAGGCCGAGCAGGCTCGAGGCCACCACCATCGCGAAGCAGGTCACGGCAAGCCCGGCAGTCAGCGCGAGCGCAGCGCCGGACAGCGCGAACACGATGCGCACCGGCACCGAAGCGAGTTCGACCACCCGCAGCAGGGATTGCAGCAGCATCCACTCGCTCGCGAAACCGTTTGACGGCGGCAGCCCGGCGATCGCGAAAGCGCCAACGATGAACAACGCCCCCGGCACCGGCAGCCTTCGCAGCAAGCCGCCCATTCGATCGAGGTCATGGGTGCCGATGGCAACATCGAGCCCGCCCGCGCCCAGGAACAGCAGCGTCTTGTACGCCGAGTGATTGAGCATGTGGTACAGCGCCGGGATCACGGCAAGCCCGCCCAGCACCGGATGCCCAAGCGCGGAAAACGTGAAACCGGCCCCGAACCCGGTCGTCACGATGCCCATGTTCTCGATCGAGCTCTGTGCCAGCAGGCGCTTCAAGTCGTGCTCGACCATCGCATACATGATGCCGATCAGCGCCGTCGCGGCACCGGTCGCGAGAATCATCAACCCGAGCCGCGGATCGGTACGCGCGAGCGGCGCATCCAGCCGCAGGAACGCGTAGAGGCCGAGATTGAGCGTCGCACCGGACAGGATCGGCGAGATCGAGCGCGGCGCAGCGCCGTGCGCGGCCGGCAGCCACAGATTGAGCGGTACCACGCCCGCCTTCATGCCGAACCCGAAGAAGGTGAGGACACAGGCCGCGATGACGAGCGGGGACGGCAACGTGGGCGCGGCGACGGCGATCGCGTCCAGGTCGGTGGTGCCGGCTGCGTGCGCGAGAACGAGGAGCCCCACGAGCCCGGCCAGCGACCCTGCCTCGGAAAGCGCCAACGTGAGCAGTCCCGCGGCCACGGGCTCGGCGCGACGCGTTTCGAAGCCGACCAGCGCCCAGATGCCGAGCGCCGCGATCTCCCACGCGAAAATGAACGAAACCACGCCCGCGGCGGTGAACAGCGCAAGCATGGCCGCAAGCGTCGCCACGATCAACCCGACGAACGCCCCGCGGCGGGCCGGCACGAAGCCGGCGCTGTCCCGCAGCGCGAACGGCAGCGCCAGCGCGAACACGCCCGCGATCACCATCACGAACAATGCAGCGAGCGGCGTCCACTCGAATCCGAAATCGCCGATCAACGGCAGCGTCAGCATGACCAGGGGGCGACTCGTGCCCTGCACAAGGCCGGCGACGGCGCACACGATCATCACCGCGCACCCTGCCGTCACCAGCAGCCAGGCGCCACCCACCGCGACGCGGCGTGCGCGCACGAAGGCCACCGGGATTGCGGCCGCCAACGGCACGAAGGCGACGGCGAATGGGGTCATGGCCGCTCCTTCGTCGTTCGCAACCCTGGCGGTCTTGCGGCGACCTGCCCGGCGGCGGCGAGAAGCCCCTGGATGATCGCGGCCGGCGGCGGCGGGCAACCGGGGACCACGAAGTCCACCGGAATCACTTGCGCCACGCCGCCGGCGCTGGCGAAACTCTTGCCGAAAACTCCGCCGTCGATCGCATCGTCGCCGATCGCCACCACCCGCTTCGGCTCGGGCATCGCCTCATAGGCCTTGCGCAGTGGGCCGCGCATGGCTTCGGTGACCGGTCCACCGACCAGCAGCACGTCGGCGTCGCGCGGACTGGCGGTGATGAAAATGCCGAATCGATGCATGTTGTAGGGCGGCGCGTCGATCAGCCGCACTTCGCTGATCAGGGCGCCGCTCGCACCAGCGTCGACGAAGCGCACGTGCAGAGAATGCCGGAACCGCCGTGGCAACGGGCCGCGCGAAGTCTGCGTCCGTACGACCCAAACCGGATCGCCGTCGGTCCGGGCGCCCGGTTCGCCGTGCACCGGTTCCGCGGCCAAACCGTGGTAGCGCGAAGGGATTGCGCCAGGGGGTAGATCGTTGCGGCGCGGCCAGCGCGTGGTGCGGATGCCGCGCAGCAGGCTAATGAGGGTCCAGTTGGCCATCAGCGGTCACTCTCCGCGACCGACAAGCCGAAGCTTGCCATGATGATGTGGAAGTCCTGGAATGCGGCACCTTCGAGCGCGCGGTGGAACGCATGCCAGTTGCGGAAACCGGGTGGCGCGATGCGCCAGCGCCCAATCAAGCCGTCTTCGCCGATTCGCAACCAATGGAATGTGCCGCCGGCCGGGGCTTCGACCCAGCCCAGTGCAGCGCCGGGCAATGCAGGGCATTCAATCGCGACCGGACTATCCGGCAGGCGGGCGAGCAGCGCGTCGACCAACCCGATGCTGGCGCGGATTTCCGCAAAGTACACCCGAAGCCGCGCGTAGCCATCGCCTTCGACCTCGCGCGGCACGTCCGGCAGGTGGTCCACATAAATACCATAAGGCAACGCGCGGCGCAGATCGACGGTGCGGCCCGATGCGCGCGCCACCGGCCCGACGACGCCGTACAGGTCAGCGACCTCCGGACGCAGCGTGCCCATTTCCTCGATGCGGTCGAGGTAGCTCGAGGTGTGCACGAACAGCCGCTCGAGTCTGGCGAATTCCGTGGCGGCGTCGGCGACGCCGGCCCGCAGTGTCGCAAGCGCGGCGGCGCCAGGGTCCCACGCCAACCCGCCCGGGACGCACAGTCCGAACAGGTAGCGGTGCCCGCACGCCTGGGCGGAGAGCCGCAGCATGCGCTCCTCGATCTCCTGCGACATCGACTTGCCGACCGCAAGCGCGGTCGCGCCGGCCAGTTCGGCAATCGTGGCGGCGTGGTATCGGATGCGTTCGAGTTCGGCGAACACCGCACGCAACGCATGCGCGCGTGGCGGCACGTCGCATCCGACAATCTTCTCGATCGCCTGGCAATAGGCCCAGGCGTGCGCAAAGGCAGCGCAGCCACTGAAGCGTTCCGCGAGCAGGATGCCGTCGCGGGGTGTGCGGCCTTCGGCAATCTTCTCTACCGCGCGATACTTGTAGAAGAGCCTGGATTGGCCATCGTGGATCTGCTCGCCGGGGGTTCCGAGCAGCCACAACCCCGCTTCGTTATAGTCGGCCCAGATCGGACCGACCGGAAACTCGATCGCGCCCTCCTCTTCCAGTACCCGCCGCGGCCGCCAGTCTTCCCCCAGTCCCGGTTGCGTCACGCGCTCGGCGGCGTCGAATTCGCGGAGCATCGGTGTCACGCCCTCGGGCCACACTCGATCGTGCAAAACGAAGTCCCCGAGGAATGGGTGCCCCGCGAAATGGATGCCGAACAGGTCCTCCACTTCACGTTCGTGCCAATCGGCAGCATGCACGCGGTCGCTGATGGCCGGCAGTGCCTCCCCCGTCAACACCGAAGCGTGAATCTCGATCAACGTCTCGTCATCACGCACATAGAAGAAATAACGCACATCGAAACCGACCGGCGCCGCCTCCACCACCAGCGTGGCGAACTCGCAACCTTGCTGCTCCACGAGCATCACCGTGAGATCCGGTACTGCCGAGGAAGTGGCCTCGACACACAGGCGATCGCCGGCATCGCGCGCCTCGAAAGCGGGCCGCCCGCGCTGCAGGAATGCCAGCAGTTCTGCGCGCGTGTTCATGACCCGCCTCCCAGCAAGGCGGCAGCGCGGTGGATGAGGGCCGCGAGCGGCAGCGGAAGGTAGAAACCGAACACGAACATCGGCACGAACGCGATCGCCAGTGCCGCGACACTGGTCGCGGGCAGCTTCGTACGCGGTGCGTCCTGCGCGGGTTCGCCGAACACGATCCGTCCTATCTGGTACAGGATCGCGATGAACGCCAGCACCACCAAGGCCGTCAGGATGCCCGTGGCCACGTATTCGCCGGCGGCAAAGCCGGTTTC
>JAFECV010000170.1 GCA_018241985.1 Pseudomonadota bacterium
TCGGGACCGTCCAAGCCTGCGCAGGCAGGCTTGGAGCCGCGGCCCTCAGCCCCCTTCAAGGGGGTTGGCGGAGCGACACGCAGTGCGCGAAGACTGGGGGTGCTTCAGGTGCCCGGCCGCTGCTCGCGCAGCCACTCCGCGATCGCGCGCGGATAGATCAGGTGCTCCTGCGTCAGCACCCGCGCGGCCAGCGCGTCGGCCGTGTCGCCCGGCAGCACGGGCACCACGGCCTGCGCCAGGATCTGGCCGTGGTCCAGTTCGGCCGTCACCTGGTGCACGGTGGCCCCCGCCACGCGGCAGCCCATGTCGATGGCGCGCTGGTGCGTGTGCAGGCCCGGAAAGGCCGGCAGCAGGCTGGGGTGGATGTTGATGAGGCGCCCCGTGTAATGGGCCACGAAGCCGGGCGTGAGGATGCGCATGAAGCCGGCCAGCACCACCAGCGCCGGACGGCCGCCGGGATCGTGGCGGTCGATCTCGGCCTGCAGCGCGGCGTCGAAGCCCTCGCGGTCGGCAAAGGCCTTGTGGTCGACCACGGCGGTGGCGATGCCCGCCTCGCGCGCCGTCTGCAGGCCCTTGGCGTCCGGCCGGTTGGCGATGACCGCCGCCACCCGCGCATCCAGCCGCCGCGCCCAGTCCTGCCGCTGCGCCGCGCGCACGATGGCGGCCATGTTGCTGCCGGTGCCGGAGATCAGGATGACGATGTTTTTCATGCCAGGCGATTATCCTTGCCGGCATGACCGACCTGCGCCCCCTCACCCCGATCGAAGCGCGCGTGCTGGGCACGCTGATGGAAAAGGCCCGCACGGTGCCCGACACCTACCCGCTGTCGCTGAACCTGGTCGTCACCGGCTGCAACCAGAAGACCAGCCGCGATCCGGTGATGAACCTCAGTGATGCCCAGGTGGCGGAGGCGCTCGCTGAGCTCAGGCGCCTTTCCCTCGTCATCGAGTCGCAGGGCGGGCGGGTGGCCAAGTACGAGCACAACCTGCAGCGCTGCCTGGGCGTGCCCGAGCAGTCGGCCGTGCTGCTGGGCCTGCTGATACTGCGCGGGCCGCAAACCGCCGCCGAGCTGCGCCTGAACGCCGAGCGCTGGTACCGCTTTGCCGACATCTCCTCGGTCGAGGGCTTCCTGAACGAGCTGGCCGAACGCGCCGATGAAAAGGGCGGCCCCCTGAGCGTGCTGCTGCCGCGCGCGCCGGGCGAGCGCGAAGCGCGCTGGGCGCACCTGCTGTGCGGCCCGGTTGCTACTGAATCGATAGCTGCCGGCGCGCACCCATCAAGCGCTGGAGCCTCGTTCGATGCTCAATCCGAGCGCATCGCCCGGCTCGAGTCGGAGCTGGCGGCCCTGAGCGCCACGGTGGTCCGCCTGTGCGCCGAGCTGGGCGTGTCACCTGACGGACCGACAAACCCGCCGGCGCATGCTACAACCGCCCGCTGACAAGGAGATCCCCCTATGGATTTGGCATTCACCCCGCAGGAGCAGAAATTCCGCGACGAGGTCCGCGCCTGGGTGCGCGCCAACCTGCCGCAGGGCATCTCGAACAAGGTCCACGACGGCCTGCGCCTGACCCGCGACGACCTGCAGGGCTGGGCCCGGATCCTCGGCAAGAAGGGCTGGCTCGGCTACGGCTGGCCCAAGGAATTTGGCGGCCCGGGCTGGACCGCGGTCGAAAAGCATTTGTTCGAAGAGGAATGCGCGCTGGCCGGTGCGCCGCGCATCGTTCCGTTCGGCCCGGTGATGGTCGCGCCGGTGATCATGGCGTTCGGCTCGCCCGAGCAGCAGAAGCGCTTCCTGCCCGGCATCGCCTCAGGCGAGGTCTGGTGGAGCCAGGGCTACAGCGAGCCGGGCTCGGGCTCGGACCTGGCGAGCCTCAAGACCCGCGCCGAACGCCGGGGCGACAAGTACATCGTCAACGGCCAGAAGACCTGGACCACGCTCGGCCAGTACGGCGACTGGATGTTCAACCTGGTGCGCACCAGCAACGAGGGCAAGCCGCAGACCGGCATCTCGTTCCTCGTGCTCGACATGAAGTCGCCCGGCGTCACGGTGCGGCCGATCAAGCTGCTCGACGGCGAGTGCGAGGTGAACGAGGTCTGGTTCGACAACGTCGAGGTGCCGGCCGATCAGCTCATCGGCGAAGAGAACAAGGGCTGGACCTACGCCAAGCACCTGCTCAGCCACGAGCGCACCAACATCGCCGACGTGAACCGCGCCAAGCGCGAGCTCGAGCGCCTCAAGCGCATCGCCAAAGCCGAAGGCGTGTACGACGACGCCCGCTTTCACGACGAGATCGCCAAGCTCGAGGTCGACGTGGTCGCGCTCGAGATGATGGTGCTGCGCGTGCTCTCGGCGATGAAGGCGGGCAAGAACCCGCTCGACGTGGCCGGCCTCTTGAAGATCCGCGGCAGCGAAATCCAGCAGCGCTACACCGAGCTGATGATGCTCGCGGCCGGCCCGTACAGCCTGCCGCTGATCCACGAGGCGATGGACGCCGGCTGGCAGGGCGACTACGTGGGCGCGGCCCATTGCGCGCCGCTCGCGCCGGCCTATTTCAACATGCGCAAGACCACGATCTACGGCGGCAGCAACGAAGTGCAACGAAACATCGTCGCGCAAACCGTGTTGGGCTGATTGAAGGCGGATCACCATGGATTTCGATTTTTCCGATGACCAGGAACAACTGCGCGACGCGGTGCGCCGCTGGGTCGACAAGGGCTACGGGTTCGAGCGCCGCCGCGGCATCGTCGATGCCGGCGGCTTCTCGCGCGAGGTCTGGGGCGAGCTCGCCGCACTCGGCCTGACCGGCCTGTACGTGCCCGAGGCCGACGGCGGCCTGGGCCTGGGTCCGGTCGACGGCATGGTGGTGATGGAGGAGCTCGGCCGCAGCATCGTGCTCGAGCCGCTGGCGCAGGCGCTCGTCGCCGGCGCGCTGCTGGCCGCCCATGCGCCGGATGCACTCAAGAAAACGTGGCTGCCGAAAATCGCCGGCGGCGAGGCGCTGGTCGTGCTCGCGCAGCAGGAACGCGCGGCGCGCTACCGGCTCGACGTCTGCGCCGCCAGCGCCACGCAAGCCGGCGACGCGTGGACCGTCAGCGGGACCAAGAGCATCGTCCCGGCCGGCGATGCGGCTCATGCCTTCATCGTGCCGGCGAATGCCGGCGGCAAGATCGCGCTGTTCCTGGTCGAGCGCGCCGCGACCGGCGTCGCGACCCGCGGCTACGGCACGCAGGACGGCGGCCGCGCGGCCGAGGTGGTGCTGAACAACGCGCCGGCCGCGCTGATCACGGCCGATGGCCTCGCGGCGCTCGAATACGCGGTCGACATCGGCATCGCCGCGCTGTGCGCCGAAGGCGTCGGCGTGATGGACAAGACGCTGGCGGTGACGGTCGAGTACCTGAACACGCGCAAGCAGTTCGGCGTGTTCATCGGCACCTTCCAGGCGCTCCGGCACCGCGTAGCCGACATGAAGATGCAGCTCGAACTCGCGCGCTCGATGAGCTACTACGCGAGCCTGAAGCTGAACGCGCCGTTCGATGAGCGGCGCCGCGCGCTGGCGCGCGCGAAGTACCAGCTCGGCTGCGCCATGCGCTTTGTCGGCCAGCAGGCGGTGCAGCTGCACGGCGGCATCGGCGTGACCGACGAATACATCGTCAGCCACTACTTCAAGCGGCTGACCCAGATGGAGATGACGTTCGGCGACACGCTGCACCAGCTCGGCGAGGTATCGGCGCGGATGCAAGATACTGCTGGCGTGTTCGGCTGAGCGCGCGGCGCGCGCCGCCGCGTTGGAGCAGCCCGGCCGGGCTGCCGCCCCCGCTCAGTTGACGAGCCGCGAAGTCTTGGGCAGGTGCGCCATCAGGAACTCCATCTGGTCCGCCAGGATGCGGCGGTTGCGCAGGATGAAGTCTTCCCACAGGCTCGGCACGTAGGGCGTGTACAGCAGCGGCATGTGCGCCTGCTCGGGCGTGCGGCTGCCCTTGCGGTGGTTGCAGGCGCGGCAGGCGGTGACCACGTTCATCCACTTGTCGATCCCGTTCTGCGCGAACGGCACGATGTGCTCGCGCGTCAGATCCTCCTCGTGGAACTGGTTGCCGCAGTACGCGCAGATGTTGCGGTCGCGCGCGAACAGCTTCGCGTTGGTCAGGCCGGGCTTGAGCTGAAACGGGCTGATGCTGGGCACGCCCTTGGTGCCGATGATGCTGTTGACGGCGATGATCGACTGCTGGCCAGTGACCGCGTTCTGCCCGCCGCGGAACACCGCGACCTGTCCCCCCGCCTCCCAGCGCACCTCGCTGGCGGCGTAATGGATCACCGCCTGCTCCAGCGAAATCCACGACTGGGGCAGGCCCTGGGCGGACAGCTTCAAGACCTTCAACACATCCCTTTCGACGTTGCGGCCGGAACGCGCACCTTGCAGCGGGCCGGCACGGTCACAATATACTCTTTTCGTGCCGATCCGGCGCCTCGCCCATGCCCGGCGTGCGCGATCTGCTATCAAAAAGATACTGCCCCATGCTGGTTCTTAGCGGCTTCAACCACCCCGGCCTGGCCGGCGCCTGCGCGTTGACGATAGGCAATTTCGACGGCATGCACCGCGGCCACCAGGCGATGCTGGCACTGCTGAACAACGAGGCCCGGCACCGCGGGATTCCGAGCTGCGCGATGACGTTCGAGCCGCATCCGCGCGACTACTTCGCCGCCGCTCTCGCCAAGCCCGAGCTCGCGCCGGCGCGCATCAGCCCGCTGCGCGACAAGCTCGGCGAGCTCGCCCGCTGCGGCGTCGACCAGGTCGTCGTGATGCGCTTCGACGCGCGCTTTGCGTCGCAGCCGCCGCAGGCGTTCATCGACGACGTGCTGGTCCGCGGCCTGGGCACGCGCTACGTGCTGGTCGGCGACGACTTCCGCTTCGGCGCGAAGCGCGCCGGCGACTACGCGATGCTGGACGCCGCCGGGCGCAGCCGCGGCTTCGACGTGGCGCGCATGAACAGCTACGAGGTGCACGGCCTGCGCGTGTCGAGCTCGGCGGTGCGCGAGGCGCTGGCCGAAGGCCGGCTCGATGACGCGGCCGAGCTGCTGGGCCGGCCCTACGGCATCAGCGGCCATGTGGTGCGTGGCCGCAGGCTCGGGCGCGAGCTCGGCTTTGCTACGCTGAACCTGCGCTTTTCGCACTGGAAGCCGGCCGCGAGCGGCATCTTCGCGGTGCGGGTGTCGGGCCTGGCCGACGAGCCCATCGACGGCGTCGCGAACCTGGGGGTGCGCCCGTCGCTGGACCCGAACGACGTGAACGGCGGCCGGGTGCTGCTCGAAACCCACTGCCTGGCCTGGCCCGAGGCGCTCGGCAGCGACGGGGGCTACGGTAAAATCATCCAGGTGGAGCTGCTGCACAAACTGCACGAC
Organism: Pseudomonadota bacterium; assembly: GCA_018241985.1. Taxonomy (GTDB): domain Bacteria; phylum Pseudomonadota; class Gammaproteobacteria; order Burkholderiales; family Burkholderiaceae_C; genus Rhodoferax_A. The sequence goes on from JAFECV010000170.1 coordinate 5,399, forward strand.
GAACGCAGGTACGACTCTCTCGCCGAGCTGAAGGCGGGCATCGCGCAGGACTGCATCGACGCGCGCGCCTTTTTCGAGACGCTGCA
>JAFECV010000171.1 GCA_018241985.1 Pseudomonadota bacterium
ATGCCGGCCTGCGGCGAGCGGGTACGAGGTGCCCGCGACGTTGCGTTCGAACACCGCCCCTCCACTTCCCCCATTCAACTGCGCCCGAATTTGGATCGCCCTAGAATTCAAGCGTGCCTCAAGCTGAGTTGTTCATCTGGTCGGCGCTGCTCGGGTCGCTTCTCACTTTCACGGTGCTTGCAACCGCAGCCATCGCCGCCGACCCGCGAAGTGTGGCAAGTTGGTACCGTGTCACGTTCGTGCTGCTGATCGGCGCCGCACTGATCGTCAACACGGATCTGCTGCACACGCTGTGGGATCTGCCGGGCGACAGCACGCAAGCCTGGCTCAAGAGTTTCATCGGCCCGCTGGCGGCGGGCGTGTCGCTGTACTACCTGGGCCAGTGGATGGGCGGCATCCGCGAAGACCCGCTGGTCCATCGCATCACCCAGTGGGGCGGTCTGCTGCTCTGCATCTGCGCCGGCGTGCTGGCGCTGGTCGCGCTGATGCTGCCGCCGACGTCGTTGCATGACTTGCTGTGGGTGACCGCGACCGTCAGCGTGCTGGGCGCGCTGCTCGCCGTGCTGGTCAGCGTGCGCAGCACGGTGCTGGGCGACCCGCTGGCACGCGGGATGCTGCTGGCTTGCCTGGCGCTCACGCTGATGACGGCCGGAATCTACGCCCATCTGTTGCAGCTCCCGGGCGTCGGCCCGGGCATCCGCGCGCTGACCAGCGTGGCCGCCCTGGTTTTCCTCGCCGTGGCGATGGCGCTGGTGGATCGGCGCGATCGCGAGATCAAGCGCCTGGCCCGGCTGTCGCGCACCGCCGATCCAACGGTGGAGCCGGCCACGGGACTGCCGATCGGCGCCAAGCTGGTGTCGGAGCTGGAGCACGTCTTTTGGCGGACACAGCGCCTGAATCACCGATGCGCCGTGATGTGCCTGTACCTGCGCAACCTGTACCAACTGAGCCAGGGCCTGGACGCAGCCGCCGAATACCAGATCCTGGTGGCCATGGCCGCGCGCATCCGGCGCGCCGCAGGCTTTCGCTGCGTGGTGGGCATGTACCACCCGCGATGCTTCGTGGTGGTGATCGACGTCGACCTCTACCGCCAGCCACCGGAGGTGGCGCTGCGACGGTTGAGCGCCTTCGCCTGCGAACCGATGACCGTTCGCTGGGGCGACACGGAGCCGCGCAAGTTCCATCCCGAGGTGGGATTGGCCATGACGGTGACCGACGCGGCCGGCGCCACGCCGCTGGATGTGCTCAACGCGACCGAGACCGCGGCACAACGCACCACCCCGGCGCAGCCCGAATCGCAGGTCGAGACGATGTTGTGAGCTTGCGGGATCCGGCCGCGTACATTGCGCACCCCGCGGGCTTTCACTCCAGCGGCGGCGTCGCGCTCAGCACCTCGTCCATCGTGGTCAGGCCCTCGGCCACGCGCAGCGCGCCGGCGAGGCGCAGCGGGCGCATGCCGTCGGCCACCGCGGCGCGGCGCAGCCCAGCGAGATTCGGCTCGCGGGTGACCTGCTCCTTCAGGCTTTCGCTGACCGTCAGCAGCTCGTACAGCCCCATGCGGCCCATGAAGCCGGTCATGCGGCACTCGACGCAGCCGGCGGGCTTGTAGGGCCGGTAGCCGCCGGTGATCTTCCAGGGCTTCACCAGCTCCGCAAGCGCTTCGCGCGAGGTCTCCTCGTCCTTCTGGCGGCACTGGCGGCACAGCGTGCGCACGAGCCGCTGCGCGAGCACGCCGAGCACGGTGGCGTTGATCAGGTACGGCGGCACGCCGAGCTCCATCAGCCGCGTGATCGCCGACGGCGCGTCGTTCGTGTGCAGCGTGGAGAACACCAGGTGCCCGGTCAGCGCCGCCTGGATCGCCATCTCGGCGGTCTCCAGGTCGCGGATCTCGCCGACCATGATGATGTCCGGGTCCTGGCGCATCAGCGCGCGCACGCCTTCGGCGAAGCTGAAGTCGAGCTGCGGCTGCACCTGGGTCTGGTTGAACGCGGGCTCGATCATCTCGATCGGGTCCTCGATCGTGCTGACGTTGACCTCCTCGGTCGCGACGCGCTTGAGCGTCGAATACAGCGTCGTCGTCTTGCCCGAGCCGGTCGGGCCGGTGACCAGGATCACGCCGTGCGGGCGCGTGACCAGCGCCTCCCAGCGCGCCGCGTCGTGCTTCGAGAACCCGAGCGCGTCCAGATCCTTCACGGCGGTGTCGGGGTCGAAGATGCGCATCACCATCTTCTCGCCGAACGCGGTCGGCAGCGTCGAGAGGCGCATCTCGATCTCGTCGCCGCGCGGGTTGCGCGTCTTGATGCGGCCGTCCTGCGGGCGGCGCTTCTCGGTCACGTCCATGCGTCCCAGCAGCTTGATGCGCGCAGTCATCGCGCTCAGCACGCCCATCGGCATCTGGTACACCGGGTGCAGCACGCCGTCGATGCGAAAGCGGATCACCCCCTGCTCGCGCCGCGGCTCCAAGTGGATGTCGCTCGCGCGCTGGTCGAACGCGTACTGCCACAGCCAGTCGACCACCTGCACCACGCTCTGGTCGTTCGCGTCGAGCTGGCGGCTGCTGCGGCCGAGCTCGACCAGCTGCTCGAAGCTCGCCGCCGCGCCCGCGCTGCCCGCCTTCAGCGCCGCGCGCACCGATTTCGCGAGCGCGAAGAACTCGGCGGTGTAGCGCTGGATCTCCTGCGGGCTCGCGAGCACGCGGCGCACGCCGCGGCGCGACTGGCGCTCGACCTCGGCGACCCAGTCGGTGAGGAACGGCTCGGCGGTGGCAATGACCACCTCGCTCGGCGTGACCTGCACCGGCAGCACCCGGTGCCGCTCGGCGTAGGCGGCGCTCATCACGTCGGCCACCTTGCCGACGTCGACCTTGAGCGGGTCGATGCGCAGGTAGTCGAGCCCGGCGCGGCCGGCCAGCCACTGCGTCAGCGCCTCGATGTCGAGCGGCTTGCCGTCGCTCGCGCGCTGCATCGCGACGCTGGCCAGCCGCACCAGCGGATGCTGCGCGCTCTCGGCCTGCGAGCAGCGCGCGATCGTGCGCCGCGCCTCTTCGTCGGAAACCACGCCGTCGGCGTTCAGCCACTCGACGAGGCGGCGCCAGTCCAGCGGCCCGCTGGACGTGGCTGCGGCGTGCGACGGCTTCGGGGCGGAATGCGCGGTGGCGCTCATCGCGGGTTTCCCTTCAGTTCAAGCGGCCGGAACACCCGCAGCCACTTCGCGGCGGGCAGGCGCCACCGAGTCTGGATGGTAGCGGCGCGCTCGGCAAGCACGCCGCGCGCGATCCGCGCCGGATGACGCAGCGCGGCGACGATGGTGTTGCCCTCGCGCGTCGGGCGAAACGCCCACAGCGCGTCCGGACCGAACGCGGCGGCGATGCGCTCCACGCTGCGCTCGAAGCTCGCGGCGCGGCCGAACAGGTTCACCGTCATGCAGCCGTCGTCGGTCAGGAGGCGCCGGCAGTCGGCGTAGAACGCCTCGGCGTCCTGCACCGGCGCCGCGGCCTCGGCGTCGTACAGGTCGACCTGCAGCGCATCGACCCGGCCCTGCCATTCGGGCGCGCGCACGACCTCGGCCGCGTCGCCCAGCACCACCTGCAGCTTGGCGTCGTCCGGCGGCAGCTTGAACCAGGTCCGGCACGCGGCGACGACCTGCGGGTTGATCTCGACCGCGGTGGTCTTCATGCAGAGGCGCTTGCGGCAGAACTTGGTGAGCGCCCCGGAGCCCAGTCCGAGCTGCATCGCGTGACGCGCGGGCACGCTGCCCGGGTCGACGAACAGCAGCCAGGCCATCATGCGCTGCAGGTATTCGAGCTCGATCTCGAACGGCGCGTCGAGCCGCATCGAGCCCTGCACCCATTCGCTGCCCAGGTGCAGGTAGCGGACTTTTCCGTAATCGGAGAAATGGACTTCGGGCAGTGCCGCCGTGCGCGCTTTCAAGGTGGACCGATTATCGCCGGGGGCCGCGCCTGCCCGCGCTACAGCAGCCCGTGCCGCGCGAACACCTCGCGCCAGGCGGCGACCTTGGCGTCGAAGCGCCACGACGCGTTCGCCGGGCTGGTCGACGGCAGCCGGTACACCGGCAGGCCCAGCGCCTCGCCGACATGCGCCTGGCGGAAGCTCTCGCCGCCGTTGTGCGCCACCGCCTGCAGCAGAGGGCAGCGCCTGCGCAGCACGCCGAAGTCGTTCAGCTGTGGGTTGCGGATGCTGCTGTCGAGGCTTCCCTCACGCTCGCAGGCACGGTACACGTCCCACAGGCCCAGGCCGTGAGCCAGCATCCAGTTACTACGTTTTTCATAGCTGGAAGCGCAGATTCCATCCGCGTTTCCATGCCAAATCGCTGCAAGAATCGGCCAGAACTGGTTGCGCGGGTGGGCATAATACTGGCGCGCGGCGAGCGACGCCGCGCCCGGAAAACTGCCCAGCACCAGCAGCCGGGTGTCGCCGGACAGCAGCGGCGGCAGGCCATGCAGCCGTGCGGCGCTCGGCGGCGCACGCTTCGTCACTTTCGTCACCATTCGTCGTGTAACCGTTCAGCAAGAAGGAAGAAAAAGGACATGAGCACCGAAGCCATCTGGAATTTTCTGAGCACGCAGGGCGTCGATTTTGGCCTGAAGATCCTGGGCGCGATCGCGGCCTGGATCGTCGGCCGCTGGCTGATCGGCTTCGGCCTGAAGCTGCTGGGCCTGGCGATCCAGCGCGGCGGCAAGGTCGACGCGACGCTGCAGCGCTACCTGCTGTCGATCTGCTCGGTGATGCTGAACATCGTGCTGATCCTGGCGATCCTGGGCATCTTCGGCGTCAACACCACCTCGTTCGCCGCGCTGCTGGCCGGCGCCGGCCTGGCGATCGGCACCGCCTGGGGCGGGCTGCTGACGCACTTCGCGGCCGGCGTGTTCATGCAGGTGCTGCGCCCGTACAAGGTCGGCGACTTCGTGACCGTCGGCGGCGTGACCGGCACCGTGAAGGAACTGGGCCTGTTCGCGACCACGCTGATCACGCCGGACAACGTCGTCACCGTGGTCGGCAACAACAAGGTGTTCACCGACACCATCCAGAACTACAGCGCGCTGCCGGTGCGGCGCGTCGATTGCACGGCCAAGGTCGCGAACGGCGTGAACGTGCCCGACGCGATCGTGCGGCTCAAGGCCGCGGTGGCGGCGATCCCGAACGTCGCGGCCACGCCCGCGCCGGACGTCGACCTGATCCAGTTCACGCCCGAAGGCCCGGTGCTGTGCGTGCGGCCCTACGCCCACACGGACCACTACTGGCAGGTGTTCTTCGACACCAACCGCGCGATCGTCGCGACCTTCGGCGCGGCCGGCTACCCGGTGCCCGAGACGCCGGTCGCGCATCGGAACCTCTGACGCGGCACCAGCAATGCGCCGTGCGGGATGGTCAGGATTCACCCCACCCTGCGCCGGATCGCCACCAGCGGTCGTGACGGACGTTCGCCACGAGCGCCATCAGCATC
>JAFECV010000172.1 GCA_018241985.1 Pseudomonadota bacterium
CCAAGCCCACACGCCGCTGAAGCGACCTCGCAGAATCGCAACCGAGATGTGCTGCCCGCGCAACGTCACCAATGGAAACGCCGAGAAGATGAAAATCGCCATCGCGAACATCACGAGTTCGGCACTGCCGGTGATCGGGTTATGCAGCCAGTAGCGCATGAACACGTCGACCAACGTCAGAAGCATGATGAACATCAGTGTCGCGGCGCACATCCCCCGCAAGACCAGGTCGCAGATCCCGATCGCTCCGCCCGGCGCCACATCGACGGGACTAGGTGGCGCCGGAAGATGGCCGGCCTTCATTTGCTGCCGCTCGCCGATTGTTCGCGGTAGTAGGCAAACGCTGCTTGGCCGTCGATTCCACGCGCTTTCGCCATGGCGAGCCATTCAGCAGTCATTTTGTCGGCGCCCTTCTTTAGTTCAGCAACGAGCTGCGGCGGCGCAGGCAAATACTTGAGCCCCTCCTTAGCCGCCTGCGCGTGCGCCGCCGCTTCGACCTCGTCGAAGGCTGCCATGCGGTCGGCGAAAGCCTCGCCCGACAGCTTGGTGATGATGTCGCGGTCCTGAGGCGAAAGCGACTCCCACTTCTGGCGGTTCAGGATCAGCGAAAACGATGGTGTGGAAATGCCGCCAGGAACAATCGTCGCACTCTTCGCGTAGCGAATCACCTTGAACGCCTCTGCGTGCATGTCCGGGATGCCGACAAATCCGTCGACCATGCCGCCCGCGACGATTTCACTCATCTTCGCCGCCGGGGTAGAGACCACACCCGCCCCAGCCATCGCCATCAGCTTGGCGGGCACACCAGGCAATGCCCAGATCTTTACGCCGCGAATATCGTTGCCGGACTCGATCGGTCCTTTGAGGCTATAGATGTGCCCGGTCGGTATCACCATCAACGCCAACAGGTGTACGTCCTTGTACTCACTGGCCGGCTTGAAATACTTCTCATAGGTCCGCCAGAACGCGACCGAGTTAGCGCGCGCGCTTGTACCGAGAAACGGCAGCTGCGGCATCTGCATCAACTTGAGCTGGTTGGGCACGGTCCCGTTGAAGAAATAGGCGCCATCGACGACACCGTTGCGCACGGAGTTCCAGAGCTGGTCGGGCGCAGCCACACTGGTTGGCGGGATCTGTACCCTGACGCGGCCCGCGGTGGCCTTTTCCACCGCTTCGGCCCAAGGCTTGAGCACCTTGGTGTTCATCGGATCCTGTGCCGGCAGGAATGCGTTGATGACCAGCGTGGTGTCGGCACGCGCCGGTCCCGCCCCCAATGCCACCGTTGCGGCCAATGCAGCCGAGATGAAGAGCCGTCGATGAAGCATGATTGTCTCCTGCAATATTCAAGTGAACGATTACCAGACACCGATCTGGATACCGGTCTCGACTTCACGTCGGTTCCACTGCTCGATATCGTCGTAGGCGATTGTCGAAAAGCGCTTGCGCTGACGCAGCCAGTCGAAAAGGCGCTGCGCCATTTCTTCCCTGATGCCCGCATGGGCCGGGTCGGTGCCGAGATCGACGTATTCGTCGGGATCTGCAGCAAGGTCGAACAGCTGTGGCCGTAGCCCTTCGTAGTGGATGTACTTCCACTGCTCCGTGCGCATCATCGTCATCAGACAGCCATCGACCGGTCGACCGGTCGGAAGCCGTACTGCATCACGAAAGGCATAGCTGTTCTCGCTGAATACAGCGCCGCGCCAGCCGTTCGCGTCGGCACCGTGCAACAACGGTTCGAGTGACCGGCCTTCGAGCCACTCAGGAGCACCGGGCAATCCAAGCGCATCCAGAAACGTCGGCAACAGGTCGATGGACTCAACCAGCGCGTCGATCATGCGGCCGCGCGTGACATTCGCCTGCTCGCGCGGATCGACGACGATCATCGGCACGCGCACGATCGTGTCGTGGAACAGTTCCTTTTCGCCAAGGCCGTGGTCGCCGAGGTAGTCGCCATGGTCGCTGGTGAAAACGATCAGCGTGTCGCGGTCGATCCCACGCTCGCGCAGAAAGTCGAACAACTGCCCGAGATGGTCGTCGATCTGCTTGATCAGCCCCATGTAGGCCGGGATCACCGTTTCGCGCACTTCGGACCGGCGAAAGCTGATGCTCGGCGCTGTGTTGCGAAAGCCGCTGAGCACGGGGTGCAGATTCTCGTCTTCGCGTGGATCGCGGCGCACCGGCAATATGTCCTTTGGCCCGTACAGCGCGTGGTAAGGAGCCGGAGCGACATAGGGCCAGTGCGGTTTGATGAATGACAGATGCAACACCCAGGGCTGCTCGCCGCATTCGTTGATGAATTCCATCGCGCGACGCGTCATGTAAGCGGTCTCGCTGTGCTCCTCGGCGACGCGTGCGGATCGCCCCGCCCAGCGCAATTCCCAACCCGACAGCACGCGCCCGTCGGCATCGATGCCCGAGTTGGCATAGTCATGCCACGGGTTGTCGCCGGGATAGCCGTGCTGGCGCAGGTAGTCGCAGTAGCGATTGCCCTCGACCTTGAACCCTGGCGGCCAGATACCGTCGTCGCGCTCGTACGGCTCGAAGCCGCCTTCCATCGCCAGTTGTCCCAGGCCCCGGCCAACGTCGAGTCCGAGCCGACGTGCACCTTGAACATCAGCCTCGACGTGGGTCTTGCCGACCACTGCACATCGCACGCCGTGCGGACGCAGATGATCCCCGAGCGTTTTCTGCCCAACTGACAACGGAACGAAGTTCCACACCGAGCCGTGGCTGGAAACGTACCGGCCGGTATAGGTCGACATGCGCGAAGCCCCGCAGACCGGACCCTGCACATAAGCCTGCGTGAAGCGCACGCCTCGCTTGGCGAGCGCATCCAGATGCGGCGTCTGCAGGGTGGGATGCCCGGCGCAGGACAGGTAGTCCCAGCGCAACTGGTCGGCCATGATGAAAAGTACGTTGCGCAAGGGCGGCGCTGAGGTCGGTGCGTTCATCGCCGGACCGTCCGCGCCTTCAGCGCGCATACCACGGCGCAACCTGTGCGTCGATGTTGACCCACACGCTCTTCACCTGCGTGTACTCGCGCATCACCTCGAACCCCATCTCCCGGCCGTAGCCGCTCAGGCCGACGCCGCCGAATGGCGAGCCGGGGTTGACGCGCTTGTACGTGTTGATCCACACCATGCCCGCGTGCAGGTCGCGCGCGAACCTGTGGGCGCGCTGGATGTTGCAGGTCCACAGGCCGGAGCCAAGGCCGTAGTCGGTGCCGTTCGCGATCGCCAGCGCTTCGTCGTCGGTCTTGAAGGTCAGCGCGGTGACGAACGGGCCGAACACCTCTTCCTGCGCGACACGGTCCTTGTAGTCGCGCGCCTTGACGATCGTGGGTTCGACGTAGCAGCCGGCAGCCAGCGCGGGGTCTGCGGGCGCTTTACCTCCGGCAACGACAGCGCCGCCCTGCTCTTTCGCGACCTCGACATACGACAGCACACGATCGCGGTGCTGCGCACTGGTCAGAGGCCCCATCTCGGTCCGCTCGTCCAGCGGATTGCCGAGGCGGATGCTCTTCGCGAGCGCGGCGAAGCGCTCGAGAAACTCGTCGGCAATCCGCTCGTGCAGCATCAGCCGCGACCCCGCGATGCAGGCCTGGCCCTGGTTGTGGAAGATCGCGAAAGCACTGCCGTTGACCGCGGCCGCGAGGTTGGCGTCGTCGAAGACGATGTTCGGCCCCTTGCCGCCGAGTTCGAGCTGCACCTTCTTCAGGTTGCCGGCGCTCGCCTGCACGATGCGCCGGCCGGTGGCCGTGCTGCCGGTGAAGGCGATCTTTGCGATGCGCGGATGCTCGGCGATGTATTGACCCGCGACGTTGCCGAGGCCCGGCACGATGTTGACCACGCCATCGGGCAGGCCGGCCTCGCGCATCAGTTCGGCGATCTTCAGCGTCGTCAGCGGCGTGATTTCCGCGGGCTTGAGCACGATGCAGTTGCCGGCGGCCAGCGCCGGCGCCATCTTCCAGCTGGTGAACATCAGCGGAAAGTTCCACGGCACCACCTGGCCGACGATGCCCACCGGCTCGCGCAGCAGGTAGTTGAGGAACCCCGCCTCGACCGGCACGACGTCGCCCAGCACCTTGTCGGCCATGCCGCCGAAGTAGCGGAAGCACTCGGCGGTGCGCGGCACGTCCAGCGTGCGGGTGTCGCGCAGCGGATGACCGGTGTCGAGCGACTCCAGCCGCGCCAGATCGCCACCATTGGCCTCGATCAGGTCGGCGAGCCTGAGCAAAATCCGCCCCCGGTCGGCCGCAGCCATGCGGCTCCACGCGGGAAGCGCCGCCTCGGCCGCAGCCACCGCGCGGTCGACGTCCTCGCGGCCCGCCATCGCCACCTCGGCGATCGTCGAGTTGTCGTGCGGGTTCAGCGTGGCCAGGGTCTGGCCGTCCGCGGCATCGACGAAGCGCCCGCCGATGAACAATTGGTGCCTGATCGGCGTGCGCAGCCCCGCCGCGGCCTGGATATCCGCGAGATTCATGATGGTTGGCTCCGGGTTGCGCTCAGAACGTCACCGGAACTTCCGGCGCCTCGCCCTTCTGGATTTCGTAGACCAGATTGGGCGATCCGTTCTCCCACACCAGCAGCATCGAGCGCTTCGGGCTGTAGCCCTGGTGGCGGCAGTACGCCGGCATCGCGGCCATGTCACCGGCCTTCATGATGACGCGCGCCAGTGGCTTGCCCGTATCCTTGTGGGCACAGTCCCAGTCGATTTCGTCGGTCATCTGGAAGAACCACTCGACGCGGTCGTTGCCGTGAATGATCGGCAGAATGTGTTCTTCCGTCGTGGGGCACATGTAGCTGTACTTGACCACCGAGGTGAACGACGGGTTCCAAGTCACCTGCGAGCGGCTGAGGAAGCCGAACAGATTGAACGCGTGCACCTCGTTCTCGAAGCCCGGCTCGGGGTGCAGTTCGGGCTGATCCTGCGGCACGTCCGCGAAGGCGCGATTGACCGGCGCGCCGCGGGCGTCGGTGCGCAGCGGCAGATCGTCCTTCATGCCGACGCAGCGTTTGGCCAGTTCGCGCGCCCGCGTGACCGCGGCGGTGTTGTTGCCGTGCTTGCGGCCGTAGGGGCTGCCGGTTTCCTGCGGCGCGGCGAACGGGTCGAAGCCTTCGTTGGTCCAATCGTCGAGCATCTGCTTGAAGGTCTCGCCGATCTGCTCGGTGGGAAAGTTCTGCAGCAGGTCGACACCCGCCTCCTTCATCGTCGCGTTGTACGAACCGGCAAAGAAGTCGACCGTCTTGTAATGGTTGACCGTGCCGAGGACGTGATCGAAATTGACCCAGCCGTAGAAGAAGCCCCAGGCCACGTCGCGCATCAGCGCGCGCAGGTAGGCACCCGCGTCCATCGTGTGGCTGAGCTTGCGGCCGTCGCGCGTCGTCCACTCGACATGCGCGAAGTACTCGTCGCGCCTGAAATGAAAGGCGCCGAGCGTGAAATTCCTG
>JAFECV010000173.1 GCA_018241985.1 Pseudomonadota bacterium
CGGATCACCTCGGGCGTGACCTCGTCGCTCTCGCCGAACCAGAACGCGAGCAGATCGGCACGGCCGAGGCCGGCGTTCGCGACTTCACGGATCTTGGAGGCTTCGAGGTTCTGGATGGCTTGACGCATGGCGAATGTTGTACCGCGAATTTGCCGGCGATGGTGGCCGAGGGTTGTCGCCGGGTCGGGTTCCCGAATCGGCACGGGCATCGGTATCATCGTTCAACCTCGGCCAGACCTTCATACGTGCCGAGCAAAGGGAGGCCAATATGAAGACCGCACCAACATTCCCGATCCTTGCGACCTCGCGCGCCCGCATGCTGGCCGCGATGCTCTGCGCGCTCGCGCTGTTCGCGGCCGGCGCCGATGCGGCCGAGCGCAAGGCGAAGAGCGGCGACGCGCAGCCCGCATCGGCCGCCAAGGCGCACAAGGCCAGGAAGGCCGGGCACGTCAAGTTCGAGAAGGGCGGCGGCGAAACCCGCGCCGAACGCGACCGACGTCTGCAGCGCGAGTGCAAGGGACTGCCGAACGCCGGCGCCTGTCTCGGCTACGGCTCGTAAGCAAGCCGGAACCTGTTATCGCGCGCCGCGCGCGCAAGTCCCTGGTATCGGGCGCCGCGCACGCAAGCCTGGCGCGGCTCAGCAAAGGCCCGAATCAGCCGGGGCGCACCATGCTGCAGTTCGTCGGCTGCTCCGCCTCGGCGGCGCTCAAGTGCCGGATCACGCGAAAGCCGTAACCGGAACCCTCTTCGTCGAAACGCACGCCCGGCGCGCCGCGCCGCTCCATCAGCCCCACCACCAGCGGCTGCTGGAACTGGTGGTCGGTGGCGCGCATGGTCCCGGTCTGCCTCGCGACCGTGACGCGGGCCTGTTCGAGCCGGTTCGCCACTGCAACGGCCTCCAGCGTGCCCGCGCGCTCGATCGCCTGGGCCAGCGCCTGCATCATCGACTGCATGCGCAGCTGCACGTACTGATCGGCCGGCTTCGGGAAGCGCTTCTGGAACGCGCGGTAGAACGCCTCGGCGGCGGTGCCGGGCTCGTTCGGCATCCACTCGGCGACCGCGACCACGCGGCCGACGCCGGCGTCGCCGATCGCGGCCGGCGCGCCGAGCGAGTTGCCGTAGAAGGTGTAGAAGCGCCCGTCGAACCCGACCTCGCGCGCCGCCTTCACGAGCAGCGTCAGGTCGTTCCCCCAGTTGCCGGTGATCACCGCCTGCGCGCCGCTGGCCTTGATCTTGGTGCAGTACGGAACGAAGTCCTTCACGCGGCCGAGCGGGTGCAGCTCGTCGCCGACGATCGCGACATCGGGGCGCTGCACCCCGAGCTGGCGCCGCGCCTCGCGCAGCACCGCCTGGCCGAAGCTGTAGTCCTGGCCGATCAGGTAGACGCGCGAAAGCAGCCGGTCCTCCCGGATCACCTGCATCAGCGCGGCCATGCGCATGTTCGCGTCGGCGTCGAAGCGGAAATGCCAGAAGCTGCACTTCTCGTTGGTCAGCGCCGGATCGACCGCGGCGTAGTTCAGGAACAGCACGCGCTGGTTCGGCGCGCGCTCGTTGTTCCGCTCGATCGCGTCGACCAGCGCGAGCGCGACCGCCGACGAGTTGCCCTGCAGCACGAAGCGCGCGCCGTCGTCGATCGCGGCGCGCAAGGCCGAGAGCGCCTGCTCGTTTTGCCCGGCGCTGTCGTAGCGCTTGAGCGCGAGCGGCCTCCTCGCGCCGGCGATCTTCACGCCGCCCTGCGCGTTGACGCGCTCGACCGCCCACAGCAGGTTGCGGTACACCGCCTCGCCCGCGTTCGCGAACGGGCCGCTCAGGCCTTCGATCATCGCAAGGGGAATCGGCGCGCCCGGCGCCGTCTTCGCGCGGGCCAAGAGCGGCGCGCCTAGCGACGCCGCGGCGAAATTCAAGAGCGTGCGGCGTTGAATATTCATGGGGACTCGGCCTTGAAAATGCCGCTGCGGCACCGAGATGCGTGCCATGCGGCGATCAGCTTTTGAACGCCGCGCAGTGTACAAGGAGTTCCCCATGCTATTTGCCCCCGCCGCGGCGCTGCGCCGCACCGTCTCCACGCCGAGCTTCGACCGCTTCTTCGAACAGGCCCTGTCCGGCGCGCGCCCGTTCGGCGCCTCGTTCGCGCAGGACGAAAAATCGGTCACGCTGAGCTTCGATCTGCCGGGCGTCACCAAGGAACAGCTCGCGATCGGCATCGAAGGCAACCTGGTCCGCATCGAGTCGACCGAGGGCGCGCCGCGCCGCTACAAGCTCGCGTACGAGCTGCCGCAGGACATCGACGTCGCCGCCAGCGACGCGAAGCTGGAAAACGGCGTGCTGACGCTGAAACTCGCCAAGCAGGTGCCGCCGAGCCGCGTGACGCAGTTGGCCATCAACTGATTTGCTACTGAATCGATAGCTGCCGGCCAGCGTTCCGCGCAGGCTGGCGGCTCATTTCATGCCGATTCGTTGAGCGCGGCCAGCGGCCAGCGCGGCTTCACGTCGAACGCGTAGGCGCGGTTCGCCGACTGCACGCCGGCGGCGAGGCGCATCGCCGCGGCGAGCGCGATCATCGCGCCGTTGTCGGTGCAGAGTTGAAGCTCCGGGTAGTGCACGCGCACGCCGGCGCGCGCGCAGGCGGCGTCCAGCCTGCGGCGCAGCACGCGGTTCGCACCGACGCCGCCGGCGACGACGAGCCGATCGAGTCCGGTGCGGCGCAGCGCCGCGAGCGACTTCGCGACCAGCACCTCGACGATCGCGGCCTCGGTCGACGCGGCGAGATCCGCGCGCCGCGCTTCGAGCTCGCTGCCGAGCTTCTTCGCCTGCACCAGCACCGCGGTCTTGAGGCCGGCGAACGAGAAATCCAGCGTCTGGCTGCGCAGCAGCGGGCGCGGCAGCTTGAACGCGGCGGCGTCGCCCTGCTCGGCCAGCCGGGCCAGCGCCGGCCCGCCGGGGTAGCCGAGGCCGAGCAGCTTGGCCGACTTGTCGAACGCCTCGCCGGCCGCGTCGTCGACCGTTTCGCCGAGCAGTTCGTAGCGGCCGACGCCCGCCACCTGCATCAGCTGCGTGTGCCCGCCCGACACCAGCAGCGCGACGAACGGGAACCGCGGCGGATCGGCGCCGAGGAACGGCGACAGCAGATGCCCTTCGAGGTGGTGCACGCCGAGCACCGGCCGCTCGAGCGCCGCGCCCAGGGCGCAGGCCACGCCGGCGCCGACCAGCAGCGCGCCGGCCAGCCCGGGCCCGCGCGTGTACGCGACCACGTCGACCTCGGCGAGCGTCTGCCCGGCCTCGGCCAGCACCTGCCGCGCGAGCGGCAGCACGCGCCGGATATGGTCGCGGCTGGCAAGCTCGGGCACCACGCCGCCGTACGCCTCGTGCATCGCGACCTGGCTGTGCAGCGCATGCGCGCACAGCCGCGGCGTACCGGCCCCTTGCGTGCGCACCAGCGCGACGCCGGTCTCGTCGCAGGAGGATTCGATGCCGAGCACCAGCAGGTCGGTTGCCATGGCACGAAGTCTAGGCTCTTACTTCAAATAGGACTTGATGACTTGCAGCACCACGCCCAGCTCCTGCTCGCGCGTGGCGAGATGCGGCTCCCGCACCATGTGATCGACGAGGTGGCCTTCGATCACCGCGGCCATCAGGCCGTTCACCGCGCCGCGGATCGCCGCGATCTGCTGCAGCACCGCGTCGCAGTCGCCGTCCTGCTCCAGTTGCCGCTCGAGCGCCGCCGCCTGGCCCTGGATGCGCCGCACGCGCGCCAGCAGCTTCGCCTTGTCCCGGATCGTGTGCGCCATCGCCAAGTCTTTCGCGGTTTCGTTTCGGGGTTGCGGAACTATACTCCACCCCAGTATATTGGTCATGGGCGCTACCGCTGGACCCGACCGTGTCCGCCGGCGCGGCCGCCCTCACGATCCCGCACGACCGATGACCGACCTCACCACGCTGTTGCAGCAGCCGCATTCCTGGCTGTTCGTGCCGAGCGCGATCCTGCTCGGTGCGCTGCACGGGCTCGAGCCTGGTCACTCGAAGACGATGATGGCGGCGTTCATCGTCGCGGTCCGCGGCACGCTGGCGCAGGCGGTGCTGCTCGGCCTCGCGGCGACGGTGTCGCACACCGCCGTGGTCTGGGCGGTGGCGATGGCGGGCCTGTATTTCGGCAGCCACTGGAACGCCGAGGCCGGCGAGCCGTATTTCCAGATCGCGTCGGCCGTGCTGATCATCGGCGTCGCGCTATGGATGCTGTGGCGCACCGCGCGCGGCGGTCGCCCGCAACCGGCGCACCGTCACACGCACGGCGAGCACCACCACGATCATGAGCATCACGACCATGACCACGGTCACGGCCACAACCACGATCACGACGATCCGCACCCGGCGGCGGACGCAACCGATCCGCATCCGGCGGAGGCGTCGCATGCCGACGCGCACGCGCGCGGCCATGCCGATGCCATCGAGCGCCGCTTCGCCGATCGGCAGGCCAGCACCGGGCAGATCGTCGCGTTCGGCCTGACCGGCGGCCTGGTGCCCTGTCCGGCCGCGATCACCGTGCTGCTGCTGTGCCTGCAATTGAAGCGCGTCACGCTCGGCGCGACGCTGGTGCTGTCGTTCAGCGTCGGCCTCGCGCTGACGCTGGTCGCATCCGGCGCGCTGGCCGCGCTCGGCGTCAGGCATGTCCAGCGGCGCTGGCGCGGCTTCGGCGCGTTCGCGCGGCGCGCGCCCTACCTGTCGGCCGCGCTGATCACCTGCGTCGGGCTGGTCATCGGCTTCCAGGGACTGCGCGCGCTCGGGGTGTAGCGCCACCGAGCGGCGGTGCCAGCACGGCGCCGCGCAACCGGCACCCGCGCACCGTTCGCGTGCGTTGCACCAGCGCTGCACCAACAAGGCCGGCGCCCTGCCCCGTTGTCGCGCCCGTTCGCGCCATTCGCGCCGGTTTCTCGCATCCGTTTCCTATGACCGGCCACCCAGCAGCGGCCATGCCCTACCGCGGCGCCTTGGCACGCTTTTCGCATAACCACGGCATCCGATGGCTGCGGAGGGCAAGGCGATGAAGAGATCCGAACTGGTGCTGGTCGGGAACGGCATGGCCGGCGTGCGCACGCTCGAGGAACTGCTGAAAATCGCGCCCGATCTGTACGACATCACGGTGTTCGGCGCCGAGCCGCATCCGAACTACAACCGCATCCTGCTCAGTCCGGTGCTCGCCGGCGAGCAGACGCTGGACCAGATCGTGCTCAATTCCTGGGACTGGTACCGCGAACAGGGCATCCGGCTGCACGCCGGCACGAAGGTGGTGCAGGTGGACCGCGCGCGGCGCCTCGTGCGCGCCGCCGACGGCACCGAGGCGGCTTACGACCGGCTGCTGCTGTGCACCGGCTCGAACCCGTTCCTGCTGCCGGTGCCGGGCTGCGGGCTCGATGGCGTCGTGAGCTACCGCGACATCGCCGACACCGAGGC
>JAFECV010000174.1 GCA_018241985.1 Pseudomonadota bacterium
CGCATTCGGTGATGCGAGGCTGTCCGATCAGCTCGAGTTCCTTGTTCAGGAAGCCGACGTCGAACGGCGCGTTGTGGATGATGAGTTCGGCGCCCTGCAGATAGGCCAGCAGGTCGTCGGCGACCGCGGCAAACGGCGGCTTGTCGCGCAGGAACTCGTTGCTGATGCCGTGGACTTTGAGCGCATCCTCGTGGCTGTCGCGGCCCGGATTGAGATAGAAGTGCCGGTTGTTGCCGGTCAGCCGGCGCGCGACCAGTTCGACGCAGCCGATCTCGATGATGCGATCGCCCCCCTCGGCCGAAAGGCCGGTGGTCTCGGTGTCGAGCACGATCTGCCGGGTCATGGGCGTTGCTCCTGCGCGGGATGCCGGCGCATGGCGCTGACAGGCGCTAGACGCGGAAACTCTCGCCGCAGCCGCAGCGGTCGCGCTCTTGCGGATTGTTGAACTTGAAGCCTTCGTTCAAGCCGTCTCGCACATAGTCGAGCTCGGTCCCGTCGATGAACGCCAGGCTCTTGGCGTCGACCATCAGCTTGATGCCGTGGGTCTCGAACACGACGTCCTCGGAGGCCGGCTCGTCCACGTAGTCGAGCTGGTAGGCCAGGCCCGAGCAGCCCGAATTCCTGACGCCCAGGCGTACCCCCACGCCCTTGCCGCGCTGGGCGATGGAGCGCGAAACGTGCTGCGCTGCCGCTGCTGTCAGGGTCACTGCCATCTCTTCATTCCTTTGCTTGCCTCATTGTGCCCGACGCGGCGATCCTCTGCCGGTAGTCCGCGATCGCCGCCCGCAGCACGTCCTCGGCCGCGATCGCGCAGTGGATCTTGGCCGGCGGCAGCTCCAGTTCCTGCGCGATCTGGTCGTTCTTCAATGCGGCCGCCTGCTCCAGCGTTTTGCCCTTGACCCATTCGGTCAGCAGCGAACACGCCGCGATCGCCGGGCCGGAACCGTAGGCCTTGAAGCGCACGTCGGCGATCCGGCCGCTCGCCGGGTCCACCTTGATCTGCAGCTTCATCACTTCACCCGACGCCGGCGTGCCGACCACACCGATGCCGATGCCAGGCTCGCCCCGGTCGAACGATCCCACGTTGCGCGGGTTCTCGTAGTGGTCGACGATTGCTGCCGAGTACGTGTCGTTGCGCGCCTGTGTGGCCCCTGCCTCGGCGCCCGGCACCGCCGCCGCGGCGCCGGCCATCAATGCGCCGCCGCCTGCTGCGCCCATTGAACCTGGTCCACGTCGACGCCGTCCTTGTACATCTCCCACAGCGGGCTGATCTCGCGCAGCCTGGCAACGGTCTTGCGGATCGCGTCGACCGCGAAGTCGATCTCGGCCTCGGTCGTCCAGCGGCCGATCGTCATGCGCAGGCTGCTGTGCGCAAGCTCGTCGCTGCGGCCGAGCGCGCGCAGCACGTAGCTCGGCTCCAGGCTGGCCGAGGTGCAGGCCGAACCCGACGACACGGCCAGGCCCTTCAGGCCCATCATCAGCGCCTCGCCCTCGACATAGTTGAAGCTCATGTTCAGGTTGTGCGGCACGCGCTGCCGCAGATGCCCGTTGACGACCACCTGCTCGATGTCCTGCAGCCCGCGCAGCATGCGCTCGTGCAGCGCACGGATGCGCAGGTTGTCGCTCGCCATCTGCGCCTTCGCGATCCGGTACGCCTCGCCCATGCCGACGATCTGATGCGTCGCCAGCGTGCCCGAGCGCATGCCGCGCTCGTGGCCGCCGCCATGCATCTGCGGCTCGATGCGCACCCTGGGCTTCCTGCGCACGACCAGCGCGCCGATGCCCTTCGGGCCGTAGGTCTTGTGCGCGGTCAGGCTCATCAGGTCGACCGGCAGATGCGCGAAATCGACGTCGACGCGGCCGGTGGCCTGCGCCGCGTCGACATGGAAGATCACGCCCTTTTCGCGGCAGATCGCGCCGATCGCCGCGACGTCCTGAATCACGCCGATCTCGTTGTTGACGAACATCACGCTGGCCAGAATCGTGTCAGGCCGGATCGCGGCCTTGAAGGCTTGGAGATCGACCAGGCCGTCCGGCTGCACGTCGAGGTAGGTCACTTCGAAGCCCTGGCGCTCGAGTTCGCGGCAGGTGTCGAGCACCGCCTTGTGCTCGGTCTTGACCGTGATGATGTGCCGGCCCTTGGACCGGTAGAACCCGGCCGCGCCCTTCAGCGCAAGGTTGTCCGATTCGGTCGCGCCCGAGGTCCAGACGATCTCGCGCGGATCGGCGCCGACCAGATCGGCGACCTGCTCGCGCGCCTTCTCGACCGCGGCCTCGGCCTCCCAGCCCCAGGGATGGGTGCGCGACGCCGGGTTGCCGAAATGCTCGCGCAGCCACGGAATCATCGCCTCGACCACCCGCTCGTCGCACGGGCTGGTCGCGCTGTAATCCATGTAGATCGGAAAATGCGGCGTGCTGCTGTTCATCGTGCTTTTCGATTGAGACACGGCTGCGGACGGGCCCGGCGACGGGCCGTTCCCGGCCGTTTACGGCCGCTCAGCGGTCAGCTCTTGGCCAGCGCGGTTCCGAGCGCGAACACCGAATTGGGCGCGTTCACGCGGATCGGCTTGACCACCGGCACGCTGGAAATCGCGCGCTTGACGGCCGGCTTGTCCTCGACCTGCACGCCTTTCGCGAGCTGGTCGTCGACCAGCTTCTGCAGCGTGACCGAATCCAGGAATTCGACCACGCGCGCGTTCAGCGCCGCCCAGAGGTCGTGCGTCATGCAGCGGCCGCCCTCGCCGAGGCAATCCTCCTTGCCGCCGCACAGCGTCGCGTCGATCGGCTCGTCGACCGAGACGATGATGTCGGCCACGGTGATTTCGCCGGCCTTGCGCCCCAGCGTATAGCCGCCGCCCGGGCCGCGGGTCGATTCGACCAGCTCATGCCGGCGCAGCTTGCCGAACAGTTGTTCGAGATAGGACAGCGAGATCTGCTGGCGCTGGCTGATCGCGGCCAGCGTGACCGGCCCGTTGTTCTGGCGCAGCGCCAGATCGATCATCGCCGTGACCGCAAAACGGCCTTTGGTGGTAAGACGCATTGCAAGCTCCTTTCGCCGGGTTCGGCCTCGGGTAAACACCATTCCAACCATCGGGCAGAACGCGGACTGGGTAGCTATGCGACCGACTCCACGGTGTTTTAGTTCCCGACTGTTTCGCTCAAGTATAGCCTATTCCCGAGCAAATTAGTGGGTTAATTCGCCGGCGCTCGATCTCCGACGCGCTCGGCCGGGTCCTCGCCCGAAGCACCGAACAGCTGCGCTTTCAGCAGGCTGAGCTGGTCGCGCACCCGCGCCGCATCCTCGAATTCCAGGTTGCGGGCGTGCTCGAACATCCGCTTTTCCAGCCGCTTGATTTCGCGCGCAACGTCCTTTTCGCTCATGTCCTCGACCCGCGCGCGCGCCAGCGCGTCGCGCTCCTGGCGCTCGGCCTGCTGCTGCGCCTTCTCGCTGTAGACGCCGTCGATCAGGTCGCGCACCTGCTTGACGACGCTGCGCGGCGTGATGCCGTGCTCCCGGTTGTACGCAGCCTGCTTCGCGCGGCGCCGGTCGGTTTCATCGAGCGCCCGCTTCATCGAATCGGTGACGGTATCCGCGTACAGGATCGCGCGGCCGTTCAGGTTGCGCGCGGCCCGGCCGATGGTTTGGATCAGCGAGCGCTCGGAGCGCAGGAAGCCCTCCTTGTCCGCGTCGAGGATCGCGACCAGGCTGACCTCGGGGATGTCCAGCCCCTCCCGCAGCAGGTTGATGCCGACCAGCACGTCGAACGCGCCGAGACGCAGGTCGCGCAGGATTTCGACCCGCTCCACGGTGTCGATGTCGCTGTGCAGGTAGCGCACCTTCACGCCGTTGTCGGCAAGGTAGTCGGTGAGCTGCTCGGCCATGCGCTTCGTCAACGTGGTGATCAGCACCCGTTCGTGCCGCTCGGTGCAGAGGCGGATTTCCTGCAGCACGTCGTCGACCTGGGTCGCCGCCGGCCGCACCAGCACCTCCGGGTCGACCAGGCCGGTCGGCCGCACCAGCTGCTCGACCACGCGGCCGGCGTGCTCGCGCTCGTACTCCGCCGGCGTCGCCGACACGAACACGGCCTGACGCATGCGCCGCTCGAATTCCTGGAGCTTGAGCGGCCGGTTGTCCAGCGCCGACGGCAGCCTAAAGCCGTATTCGACCAGCGTGGTCTTGCGCGAGCGGTCGCCGTTGTACATGGCCGAGAGCTGGCCCATCATCTGGTGGCTCTCGTCGAGGAACATGATCGCGTCCTTCGGCAGGTAGTCGGTCAGCGTGCTCGGCGGATCGCCGGGCGCGGCGCCCGACAGATGCCGCGTGTAGTTCTCGATGCCCTTGCAGTGCCCGACCTCGGCGAGCATCTCGAGGTCGAAGCGGGTGCGCTGCTCGAGCCGCTGCGCCTCGACCAGCTTGCCCATGTCCACCAGCTCCTTCAGCCGCTCGGCGAGTTCGATCTTGATCGTCTCGACCGCGCGCAGCACTTGGTCGCGCGGCGTCACGTAATGGCTCGACGGATAGACCGTGAAGCGCGGGATCTTCTGGCGGATGCGGCCGGTCAGCGGATCGAGCAGCAGCAGGCTCTCGACCTGGTCGTCGAACAGTTCGATGCGCAGCGCGAGCTCCGAATGCTCGGCCGGAAACACGTCGATCGTGTCGCCGCGCACGCGGAACTTGCCGCGCCCGAAATCGATGTCGTTGCGCTCGTACTGCATGCGCACCAGTTGCGCGATCGCATCGCGCTGACCGAGCTTGTCGCCGCTGCGCAGCGTCATCACCATGCGGTGGTACGCGTCCGGCTGGCCGATGCCGTAGATCGCCGAGACCGTGGCGACGATCACCACGTCGCGCCGCTCCAGGATGCTCTTGGTGCACGACAGGCGCATCTGCTCGATGTGGTCGTTGATCGCCGAGTCCTTCTCGATGAACAGGTCGCGCTGCGGCACGTAGGCCTCGGGCTGGTAGTAGTCGTAGTAGCTGACGAAATACTCGACCGCGTTCTTCGGGAAGAACTCGCGGAACTCGCTGTACAGCTGGGCCGCGAGCGTCTTGTTCGGCGCGAACACGATCGCCGGGCGCCCGAGCCGCGCAATCACGTTGGCCATCGTGAAGGTCTTGCCGGAGCCGGTGACGCCGAGCAGGATCTGGAACGACTCGCCGTCGCGCACGCCCTCGACCAGTTCCTCGATCGCGGTCGGCTGGTCGCCCGCCGGTGGATACGGCAGGAACAGTTCGAACGGCGAGCCGGCGAAGCGGATGAATTCGCCCTGCGGCGCGGCCACGGTCGATTCGGCCGGGTCGGCGAGGTCGGCCGCCACCGGTCTGCCGGAGCGTTGGCGAGCCTTGACGGGAGATGAAGGCATGGTGTGAGGCTGTAAGCGCCCGTGCG
>JAFECV010000175.1 GCA_018241985.1 Pseudomonadota bacterium
GGTGCGCGGCGGCCAGACCTCGCTGTACGACGGGCCGTTCGCCGAGACCAAGGAGCAGCTCGCCGGCTTCTACCTGGTCGACGCGCGCGACCTGAACGAGGCGTTGCAGATCGCCGCTCGTATCCCACCGGCGAAGTACGGCAGCGTCGAGGTGCGGCCGGTGCGGGAACTCCAGCCATAGCGTCAGCGCCGCCCTCGATATATCGCGCCGCGCTGGTTTGAGGCGCGTCAAGGCGCGCCTGGGGTGCCCGCGATAAGGTCATGCCGCTTCGGCACCATTCGGTGCCGGTCTCGATAACAACGGAGAGAGTGGCATGTCAGCGCAGATCAGAAAACTCATCGTGGCGTTCGCGCTGCTGGCCGGCGTTGCGCTGGCCGGTCAGGCGGCACCGGCCAAGCAGCGCATGGCGGGGGACTTTGGCCCGCCGCAGGGCGAGCCGGTGCATGCGGTGCTGACCAGCCCGCCGCACGTGCCGCCGCCGATCACGCGCACGCGCCCGGCCAAGGTCATCGTCGATCTCGAGGTGGTCGAAAAGGAGATGCAGATCTCCGAAGGCGTGAACTACACCTTCTGGACCTTCGGCGGCACCGTGCCGGGCAGCTTCATCCGCGTGCGGCAGGGGGACACGGTGGAGTTCCACCTGAAGAGCCCGCCCGGCAACAAGATGCCGCACAACATCGACCTGCACGGCGTCACCGGCCCGGGCGGCGGCGCGGCGTCGAGCTTCACCGCGCCGGGCCACGCTTCGCAGTTCACGTTCAAGGCATTGAACGAGGGCATCTACGTCTACCACTGCGCGACGTCGCCGGTCGGCATGCACGTGGCCAACGGCATGTACGGCCTGATCCTGGTCGAGCCGCCGGGGGGCCTGCCCAAGGTCGATCACGAGTACTACGTGATGCAGGGCGACTTCTACACGACCGGTAAATACCGCGAGAAGGGCCATCAGCCGTTCGACATGGAGAAAGCGATCGCCGAGCAGCCGACCTACGTGCTGTTCAACGGCGCCGAAGGCGCGCTGACCGGCGACAAGGCGCTCACGGCCAAGGTCGGCGAGACAGTGCGGATGTACGTGGGCAACGGCGGCCCGAACCTGGTGTCGAGCTTCCACGTGATCGGCGCGATCTTCGACCAGGTGCGCTACGAGGGCGGCACCGAGGTCCAGAAGAACGTGCAGACCACGCTGATCCCGGCGGGAGGCGCGGCGATCGTGACGTTCACGGCCAAGGTGCCGGGCAGCTACGTGCTGGTCGACCACTCGATCTTCCGCGCGTTCAACAAGGGGGCGCTGGCGATCCTCAAGGTCGACGGACCGCAGAACGTGGCGATCTACTCCGGCAAGGAGGTCGATTCGGTGTACCTCGGCGACCGCTCGGCGCCGAACCTCGCGGCGGTGAGCACCGCGGCCGAGGCCCATGCGGCCGGCACCTTGACCAAGGACGAGCAGATCGCCGCCGGCCAGCAGTTGTTCGCCGGCACCTGCTCGGTGTGCCACCAGTCCAACGGCGCCGGCCTGCCCGGCGTGTTCCCGCCGCTGGCCAAGTCCGACTTTCTGGCGGCCGACACGGCGCGCGCCGCGCGCGTCGTGCTGCAGGGCCTGTCGGGCAAGGTCACGGTGAACGGCAGCGAATACAACTCGGTGATGCCGCCGATGAACCAGCTCAACGACGACGAAGTCGCCAACATCCTGACCTACG
This sequence comes from Pseudomonadota bacterium, assembly GCA_018241985.1. Classification (GTDB taxonomy): domain Bacteria; phylum Pseudomonadota; class Gammaproteobacteria; order Burkholderiales; family Burkholderiaceae_C; genus Rhodoferax_A. The sequence goes on from JAFECV010000175.1 coordinate 1,699, forward strand.
TGCTCAATTCCTGGGACAACCCGGGCGGGCGCATTCAGAAGGAGGACGTGAAGCAGATGCGCACGTCCAAGCCGGCGGCCTCGGCGGAGGCCCATTGAGGAGAGCCCGGCGATGGCCGCTCGCGCGCCGCGTTGGACTCAGCGGCTGCGGTGCCTGCTGCGCCGGCTGACGCTCGGCGCGGCGCTGCTGATCGGCTCCGCCGCCTGGGGCCAGCAAAGCACCGGCTACGTGCTGCTGCCGGCAGGCCGGATCGACAGCGTGCTGGGCGGCGCCGCCGCCGCGGCCAATGGCGGCCCGCAGCCGGTCGCGTCGTTCTGGATGCGCGTGGTGCCGGTGAGCCGCGCCGAGTTCCAGCGTTTCATCGCTGCGCACCCCGAGTGGCGCCGCGACCGCGTGCCGCGCACCTTCGCCGATGCCGGCTATCTGGCCGACCTGCCGGATGCAGTGCCCGAGGAGCAGGCGCGGCAGCCGGTCACGCGGGTCAGCTGGTTCGCCGCGCAGGCTTACTGCGAATCCGAAGGCGCGCGGCTGCCGACCTGGACCGAGTGGGAATACGCCGCTGCCGCCGATGCCACGCGCACCGACGCGCGCGCCGATCCGGTGTGGCGCGCGCGCATCCTCGGCGGCTACGCCCGGCCGGCCACGGCGCCGCTGCCCGACGTCGGCGGCCCGGCCAACGTCTACGGCGTGCGCGACCTGCATGGCCTGGTCTGGGAATGGGTCGACGACTTCAACGCGCTCCTGGTCAGCGGCGACAGCCGCGACCAGGATGACCCGGACAAGCTCCAGTTCTGCGGCGCGGGCGCGATCGAACTGAAGGACCGGGACAACTACGCGGTGCTGATGCGCATCGCGCTGCTCTCGTCGCTGCAGGCTTCGGGCAGCACCGGCAACCTGGGATTTCGCTGCGTGCGTCCGCAACCTTGAAGGAAATAGAACCATGCAATTCACCACCCCGACCCCGCTGCGCAGGCGCTCGGCGCTGCTGACCGGCGCGGCGCTGATGCTGCTCGCCGCCGCGCCGTCGGTGCCGGCCGAGACGGCTGCGCTGCCGGCCGACTCGATCTACCACCTGCACGTCACGCTGACCGACCAGGACGGGCGCAGCTTCCCGCTGGACGCGCGGCGCGGCCACCCCATGGTGGTCAGCATGTTCTACACGAACTGCGACTACGCCTGCCCGACGAGCTTCGAGACCCTGCGCATGACCGAGGCCAGGCTGGGCGAGGCCGAGCGTGCTCGCTTGGGCGTGCTGATGGTCAGCCTGGACCCGGTGCGCGACACGGTGCCGGCGCTGCGGCAGACGATGGATCAGCGCGGAGTGAATAGCGCACGCTGGACCCTGGCCCGCACCGAGCCCGCCGACGTGCGCAGGCTGGCTGCGGTGCTCGGCATCCAGTACCGCGCGTTGCCGGGCGGCGACTTCAACCACAGCAGCGTGCTGCTGCTGGTCGATGCCGACGGCCGCATCGTCGCGCGCACCGCGCAGCTCGGCCATGTCGATCCGGCCTTCCTGGCGCGCGTGAGGTCGGTGCTGGCGCGAGCCTAGACGCTGCGCTGAGCGGTTGCGGTCAACCCCTGCCAATCAACCCGCGCAGCGGCAGCGCGAGCCCGATCGCGATGAAGATGCCGCCGCAGGCCTGGTTGAAGCGGCGGCCGACGCGCGCGAGCCAGCGCCGGATGCGCTGCGCCGCGCTGGCGATCACCAGCTCGGTGACGAACTCGGTCGCGGCGAAGGTGCCTGCCATCACGACGAACTGGACGACGAGGCTGCGCGCCGGGTCGATGAACTGCGGCAGGAACGCGGCGAAGAACAGGATGCCCTTCGGGTTCGTCATCGCGGACAGCGCACCGGCACGAAACAGCGACCAGCCGCTGGCCTGCGGCCGCGGCGCGGCCGGTGCGTCCAGGCCGATAGTCGGCGCGCGCCAGACCTGGATGCCGAGCCAGACCAGGTACAGCCCGCCGACCCACTTGAGCACTTCGAGCCAGACGAGCGATGCGGCCAGCAGCGCGCCGATGCCGAACATCGACAGCGCGATCACCGAGACGAAGCCGAACGTTCCGCCGAAGATCGTGAACAGCGTCTTGCGGCTGCCGTGCAGCGCGCCGTGGGTCAGCGCGAGCAGGCCGTTCGGCCCCGGCGACAGCGACAGGCCAGCGGCCGCGAGCAGGTACACGAGCCAGTTCTGAAGCGCCATCGGGTCATTTTATCGGGGGGCCTCGTCTGCCGCGCTGCGTTGGCCGCGCAGCGCGGCCGGCCCGGATGGACCCGGCGCCGGTCACCCCAGGAGCTTCGGGACGATGTGGTTGACGAACGCGCCGCCGACGACCAGCCAGGTGAACAGCATGCCGGCCAGCAGCAGCGGGCGGGTGCCCGCCTTGCGGATTTCGCCGAGCCGCGTGGAAAGCCCGAGGGCCGCCATCGCCGTCGCGAGAATCAGCGTGTCCGCATCGACCGCCGTCGCCACCAGCCGGGCCGGCAGGCTGTGCAGCGAGTTGAACAGGACCACGGCGATGAAGCCGAACGCGAACCAGGGCACGGTGATGCCGCCCTCGGCGTGAGCCGTCTGGCCGTTGCCGCCGGATTCCCGAGGGCCTGCGCGCCGGGCCAGCAAGGCCGACAGAATCATCAGGAACGGGGCGAGCATCATCACCCGCACCATCTTCGCGACGACGGCCGTGTCGGCAGCCTGCTGCCCGATCGAGCGGGCGGCGGCGACGACCTGGGCGACCTCGTGGATCGTCGAGCCGGCGTAGACGCCGAAGCCGGTCATGCCTCCCGAAATCAGCGGGAAGCGCTGGTTCAGGTCGAACAGCACCGGGTACAAAAAGATCGCGAGCGTGCCGAACACGACGACGGTCGCGACCGCCACGGTGACCTGCTCGTCCCGTCCCTTCACCACGGGTTCGGTCGCCATCACCGCCGCCGCGCCGCAGATCGAACTGCCGGCGCCGATCAGCATCGCGGTCCTGCGGTCCAGGCCGAGCCATCGGATGCCGATCCAGCACGCCAGTGAGAAGGTGCTGGTCAGCATCAGTGTGTCGATGACCACGCCGGCGAGACCGACGTGGCCGATGTCCTGGACCGTCAGCCTGAGCCCGTACAGCACGACGCCGAGTTTCAGCAGCGTCTGTTTGGAAAACAGGATGCCTTCGCCGGTCGCATGGGAACCCCCGCGCAGCGCCATGTTGCCGACCACCATGCCGAGCACGATCGCGATGGTGAGCGCACTGAAGCCATGGTCCTGGAGCCAGTCGATCCGGCCGAGCTCGATGCCCGCCGCCGCGATAGCGGCCGAGAGGCAGAGGCCGGGCGCGATGCCGCGCAGCCTGTGCAGCGCGGCGTCGATGGGGGAAGAGAGGGCGGCAGCGTTCGACATGGCGGGGCTCGAAGAGGTTTGTGTGGGTTCGGTCCCTGGAATCTACGGGCCTGCCAGCTATACGTCCAACGGGTTGTTTTCGTATCATCTATCGATTAAATCGTTAAAAGGAACGAGCCACGATGAGCCTGCTCCGCCTGACCCTTCGGCAGCTCGGTATCTTCTCGGCGGTGGCGCGGTCAGGCACTACGACGGCGGCGGGCGACGAGATCGGGCTGTCGCAGTCGGCGGTCAGCTCGGCGATCA
>JAFECV010000176.1 GCA_018241985.1 Pseudomonadota bacterium
CATTGCCGCGTGGCGAACGACACCTGGGCCTCGTGATGCGGCGAGATGCCGTGCAGTCCGTGCGTGGCCTTGGCCCACCATTCCTCGTTCAGCAGGAACGACTGCTGCAGCAGGTCGAACGGCCAGTTGCGCCACGCCGGGTCGGCAAAGCGGCGATCGGTCTCGGGCGGTTCGACGCAGGTGTCGCAGGCGCCGGCCTGCACCCGCTCGGTGACATAGCGCGCCAGCCGGCTCGACTGGGCCAGCGCAAAGCGCAGCAGTTCGACCCGCTGCGCCGGCGACAGCGCGAGGTGCATGGCCCAGTCGCTCCAGGCCAGCCACGGCGACACCGGCGACAGCGGCATGACCGTGCTGCCCAGCGCGCCGTGCAGTTCGCAGTCCAGCCGCTCGGCTGGCGTCGGCGGTGTCGGTATCGGGAGATCGCTGGTGTTCTTCAACATGGGGTGTCCTCCAGGCCACGTTCGACGCGGCACGTGGCCGTCCACGCACACAGCATATCGCGGCCGCCCAGCGCCGTTGCTGCGCTGCATCAAGCCCGCACGGGGCTCGGGCCCTTGCCGGGTGTGCTTATCCCCAACGGCTTGTTGCGGGGCAGCATATCAGCCGAACGCCAGGCAGGCATTGATTTCGGTCAGGCGCTTGCCGAAGCCGCCATCATTCATCATGTCGCGGCCGGTCAGCCGCGCACAGGTCGGGCTCGCGCAGAACGCAGGCCACGACCGGCGTGCCATGCCTCAGCATGAAGGTGCCGCCGCAGGATCGATTCCAGACGCGGACAACTCCACGATTTCGGCAGTGATGCTTTCCTGGCGTACGCGGCGGAACTCGGCCTCCAGCGCATCGCGCTTGTGCGCGACATTGGCATGCGCGGTGATCATCGCCTGCACGCGCGCCTGGTTTTCGGCGGCGAAGGACAGCAGTAGCGCCTCGCACAGCTCGGCGAACACGTATTCGAGCGCGAGACGCGCGGTAAGCTCGCGCGGAGGAAGGTCGATGCGTGGCGGAAAGCGCCGCGACGCGACCGGAAAGCGCGCGTAGTCGAATGGCAGCAGCCAGCGTCGCACCACGCTGAAGCTGGCGGCTTGTGGAACCGCGTAAACCAGCGCCACACGCGCGATCGCGGCGTCATCGAGCCGGGCGTAGAGCGCATCGGCGATGCGACCGGCCAGCGCAGGCACTTGGTCGGGATGCGCGATCATTGGCGCGCTCCAGTCGGGCTCGCTGCCGCGCATGCGTTGCACGCTCAGGCCACGGCCGCCGATCAGGAAGCGCGCGCCGGCCGCCACCGCGTCGGCGGCGTCGAGCACGCGCTCGTTGAAACTGCCCGCGAAACCTTGTTCGGCACACAGTGCGATGCAAAGCGTCGCCGGCGCAGCGCCGTTGGACGGCGGTACGGCGGACGGCGATTCGTATGGCGGCAGCAGCGCCAGCGCCTCGCCGATCGCGCCGGCAATGGTCTGCGCATAGGCCTGGATGGCAGTCAGGCGCATGCGCGCCTCGCGCGAACGCGCCGCGGCGATCGCACGCAGGGCGCCGATCACGCTGCCAAGCTGGCGCGTGGTCGCGATGCGCGTGGACACGTCGGCGAGACGCTCGCTCATTGAGTCACCTCCGTGCTTCGCACTGCGGTGCGAGCCCCCGCGCTGCGGAAGGTTGCGCGGCGCTTGCCGGGAGCGGGCTCATGGCGTGGCCGCTGGTGCCGCGGAGGCAATCGACTGTGCGAGACGGCGCACCACGCCGATCAGCGCGTCGCGCGCGGCGGCGTCCAGTTCGCCGCCTGTACGCAGGGCCTTTGTCTGCGCCGGCGCTTCGGCATCGAGCTGCGCCGCCAGGCGCGGACGCAATTCGGCGATCAGTGCGGGCGGGTGGGCATCGAATACGCCGGCGTCGAGCGCGGCGAGCAGGGCGATCTGGTCAGTCAGGCGCAGTGCCGCGAAACGCGGCTGAATCAGCAGTGCGCGGATACGCTCGCCCCGCGCGATCTGGTCCTTCACGCGGCTGTCTCCGAGACCGCCGAAGCGTGTGAACATCTCCAGTTCCAGGAACTGCGAATAGTCCAGTCGCAGCCGGCCCGAGACCGCGCGCAGGGCGTGCGTCTGCGCCTTGCCGCCGACGCGGCTGACCGACAGGCCGACCTCCACCGCGGGGCGCAGGTTCGCGGCGAACAGATGGCTGTCCAGCACGATCTGGCCGTCGGTGATCGAGATCAGGTTCGTCGGGATGTACGCAGATAGCGCACCCGCCTCGGTCTGTGCGATCGGCAATGCGGTCAGCGAGCCGCCGCCGAGAGCCGGCGACAGCTGTGCGGCGCGTTCGAGCAGGCGCGCATGCAGGTAGAAGATGTCGCCCGGGTAGGCCTCGCGGCCGGGCGGCTGGCGCGTCAGCAGCGCGAGCTCGCGGTGCGTCGCCGCGTGCTTGGTGAGGTCATCGATCACGATCAGCGCATGCTGGCCGCGATCGCGGAAGTATTCGGCGATCGTGAAGCCGGCGAACGGCGCGAGCCATTGCAGGCCGGCCGGATCGGCGGCCGCGGCGACGACGAACACACAGCGCTCCGGCGCGCCGTGCGTGCGCACGGCCTCGATGACCTGGCGCACCGCGTTCGCGCGCTGGCCGACCGCCACGTAGACGCAGACCATGTCGGAGTGCTTCTGGTTGATGATGGCGTCCACGGCAAGCGAGGTCTTGCCGGTGGCGCGGTCGCCGATGATCAGTTCGCGCTGACCGCGGCCGATCGCGAACAGCGCGTCGACGACGAGCACGCCGGTATGCACCGGCTTCGTCACGAGCGCACGATCGGCAATCGCGGGTGCGGCGCGTTCCACCGGCATCCGGGCCTCCACCGCCACGGCCTCGTCGCCGTCGAGCGGCCGGCCCATCGGATCGATGACGCGGCCGAGCAGGCCAGGGCCGACCGGCACGCGCAAGACCTCGCCGGTGCCGGTGACCGGCGAGCCCGCCTCGATCGCGTCGCTCTCGTCGAGCAGCACCGCGCCGATGCGCTCGGGGTCGAAGAACATGTGCTCGGTGCGGCACAGCCCGATCCCCTCGGCGCCGAATTTCCGCGCCGTGCTGGCATCCAGCGGCGTCTCGGCGTTCGCGCGCACGCGCATGCGGCGGATCTCGTCGGCCCAGCCCATCAGCGTCGCGAAGTCGCCGGACAGGCTCGGCTCGACCATGCCGACGGCGCCCACGAACACCTCGCCGGTCGCGCCGTCGATGGTGATGATGTCGCCCGCATGCACCTGCTTGCCGCCGGCCGAAAGCGTCTGCGCGCCGTAATCCACCGAGATGCCGCCGGCGCCCGCGACGCAGGGCCGGCCCATGCCGCGCGCCACCACGGCGGCGTGGCTGGTCATGCCGCCGCGCGTCGTCAGGATGCCGCGGGCGGCGTGCATGCCGTGGATGTCCTCGGGGCTCGTCTCGATGCGCACCAGGATCACCGCCTCGCCCTTGTCGGCGCGGCTTTCCGCCTCGTCGGCGCTGAACACCACGGACCCGCTCGCGGCGCCCGGGCTCGCCGGCAGGCCCTTGGAGAGCAGCGTGCGCGCCGCCTTCGGGTCGAGCGTCGGGTGCAGCAACTGGTCGAGCGAGGCCGGGTTCACGCGCTGCACCGCTTCCTTGCGGTCGATCAGCCCCTCGTTGGCCATCTCGACCGCGATGCGCAGGCTCGCGGCGGCGGTGCGCTTGCCGTTGCGGGTCTGCAGCATGTACAGCTTCTTCTGCTGCACGGTGAATTCCAGGTCCTGCATGTCGCGGTAGTGCCGCTCCAGCGTCTCGCGCACGTGCATCAGGTCGGCGTACGCGCCCGGCATCGCCTCTTCCATGCTCACTTCGCCCGGCTTGGCGCGCGCCTTCGCCATCGGCTGCGGCGTGCGGATGCCCGCCACCACGTCCTCGCCCTGCGCGTTCACCAGGTACTCGCCGTAGAACACGTTCTCGCCGGTCGAAGGGTCGCGGGTGAAGCACACGCCGGTCGCGCAATCCTCGCCCATGTTGCCGAACACCATCGCCTGCACGTTGACGGCGGTGCCCCAGCTCGCGGGGATGTCGTGCAGCTTGCGGTAGGTGTTGGCGCGCGGGTTCATCCAGCTCCCGAACACCGCGCCGATCGCGCCCCACAACTGCTCATGCGGGTCCTGCGGAAACGGCTTGCCGGTCTCGCCGTGCACCATCTCCTTGTAGCCATCGACCACGCGGTGCCAGTCGGAGGCGGTCAGCGCCGTATCCTCGACCACGCCCGCATCCATCTTGACGTGCTCGATGATCTCCTCGAACCGGTGATGCTCGACGCCGAGCACCACGCTGCCGTACATCTGGATGAAGCGGCGGTAGCTGTCCCAGGCGAAGCGCGCGTCGCCGGAGGCTTCGCCCAGCCCCTCGACGGTCGCGTCGTTCAGGCCGAGATTCAGCACCGTGTCCATCATGCCCGGCATCGAGACGCGCGCGCCGGAGCGGACGGAGACCAGCAGCGGCTTGTGCTTGTCGCCGAAGATCAGCCCGACCGCGGTCGCGATGCGCTGCATCGCCTCCTCGACCTGCGCCGCAAGCTCGGCCGGATAGGCGTGCTTGTTGTCGTAGTAGGCGGTGCAGACTTCGGTCGTGATGGTGAAGCCCGGTGGCACCGGCAGCCCGATGCTGGCCATTTCGGCAAGGTTCGCGCCCTTGCCGCCCAGCAGATTCTTCATCTCGGCGCGGCCCTCGTTGTGCCCGGCGCCGAAGCTGTACACCCATTTGGTCATGGAACCCGGGCTCCCTTACTGGCCTTCGATCCGTGAGAAATCCGCCGCCAGATGCATCGCCGCGCGCACGCGGGAGAGCAGGCGCAACCTGTTGCGCCGCAGCTCCGGCCGTTCGGCGTTCACCGTCACCTTGTCGAAGAATGCGTCAAGTTTCGGGCGCAGCGACGCCAGCGCCTCCATGGCCGGCGCGAACCGCTCATGCCCGAGCAGCCGCGCGACGTCCGCCTCCACCCGTTCCAGGGCCTGCGCCAGCGCCAGTTCCTCCGGCGCTTCGAGGAAGCGCGGATCGACGGCGCCGTCATGCGGCCCGTCCTTCTTTTCCTCGATGCGCAGGATGTTCGCCGCCCGCCGATACGCGGCCAGCAGATTGGCGCCGTCGTCGGTCCCGAGCAGGTCCGCCACGGCGTTGGTGCGTGCGAGCAGGCGGACAAGATCGTCGTCGATGCCAAGCCCCAGCACCGCCGCCAGCACGTCGTGCCGCGCGCCCTCGGTGCGCAACTGCACGCGGAGCCGGTCGGCGAGGAACGCCAGCACGTCCGGCACGTCGAGCTGCGCCGGCAGCGTCTCCGCCGCCTGCG
>JAFECV010000177.1 GCA_018241985.1 Pseudomonadota bacterium
GCCCGCTCAGGAAAGCATCGGCGAGTGCCACGCACCTCTCGAAGCTTGGCCGGTAGTCCAGCGTGGCAATGGCATTGAACCCAGCCCGCAGGCTGGGATGCGGTGCCCGGATCTGCGCAAGAAAGGTCTCCCGGTGGCGCAGCAGGAAGGGTCTGGCCTGTACGAGCTGCATGGGGTCCTTTTCGATCACGAGCGCCAGATCGAACAGGTCGCGCGCCGCGACGCGATCGCCCCGGTGGTACATCTTCTTGGCGACGATCTCGGCGGCCCTCTCGACCTTGACGCGGCTGTCGCCGATCTCCCAGGTTTCCCAGGCGTCGTCCAGCAGGTTGGGCGCGGCCACGAAATCGACCTCGCCTTCCTCGAACTGGAGTTTGACGAAGCTGCCTGCCATCTCGGTGTAGTCCTCGGTCAACTCCGCCGCGACATCGTTCAGGCGAGGCGTGACGAAGCCGAGGTATTGCGGATCGGGGACGAAGATGTCGATGTCCTTGCTCAGGCGATGGCGGTGGCGAAACATCAGCACCGTCCCGCCGCCCAGCGTCCAGAACGGATCGCCGATCCCGCCATGCTTGCGAATCTCATCGATCAGTCGCAGCGCGCGCGGCAACAACGCCTGCCAAGGCCCACTGGGAAGCTGCTCGGCGTTCATGCCCAGAGCGCCTTGCGGTGCACGGCCAGCGCGTCGGCCAGCCTCGCCACGTTGCGCCAGACACGGCGCGGCGGCACATGCGCGCGTTCGGCGGCCTCCTCCACCGCCATCACGACCACCGGGACGGGCGCCTCGTCCAGCAGATGGGTGAGGTGCGCGGCGAACGGCGGCGGCACCGCGCCGCTGGCCAGCGCCTTGCCCAGGGTCTCGGGCGCCAGCTCATCGGCGTAGCTGACGCTCGCCGACTTCGCCGCCATCCATAGACCCCGCTTCTTGCGCCGCGCCTGCGTGCTCAAGGGCGGCACGTCCAGCCCCAGCACGGCCAGCACCTGCGCCACCCGGTTGACGCCGAGGTCGTTCAGGGTGCCGTTCTCAAGTCCCACCAGCGTCTGGCGCGACAGCCCGCTCAGGTGCGCAAGCTGCACCTGGGACAAGCCCAGTTCCGCGCGCCGGGTGCGTACTGCCTGGCCGATGTCGCTCAGAATCATGATGACGACATGATATGTCTAATATTTTTGACATTCTATGCTATCCCCCTTGATCCGACAACTGGCCCGGCAACCGCTTGGCAAAAGGCCCGTCGCGATGGCCATACCATCTGCCTGGAAGGACAATTGCCGCTCACGCCGCCGAGGCCACCATCACGACAACCATGAAACTCGCCACCTGGAACATCAACTCCCTCAACGTGCGCCTGCCGCAGGTGCTGGACTGGCTCACCGCCAATCCGGTGGACGTGCTGGCGCTGCAGGAACTCAAGCTCACCGACGACAAGTTTCCGGCCGCGGCGTTCGCCGAGGCCGGGTTCCAGGCGCAGTGGCTCGGCCAGAAGACGTACAACGGGGTCGCGCTGGTCTCGCGCGCGCCCGTGGTCGACGTGGTGCGCAACATCCCGGGTTTCGTGGACGATCAGGCCCGGCTGCTCGCCGGCACGGTCGGCGACCTGCGCGTGGTCGGCGCGTACTTTCCGAACGGGCAGGCGCCGGGCACCGACAAGTTCGAATACAAGATGCAGTGGCTGCGCGCACTGCGCGACTGGCTGCGCGAGGAACTGGCGGTGCACCCGCAACTGGTGCTGATGGGCGACTACAACATCACGTTCGACGACGCCGACGTGTGGGACCCGGAAGGCATGCGTGGCCAGATCCACTGCACCGACGAGGAGCGCACGCAGCTGCAGGCGCTGATCAAGCTCGGGCTGGTGGACGCGTTCCGGCTGTTTCCGCAGCCCGAGAAGAGCTACACGTGGTGGGACTACCGGATGCTGGGCTATCAGAAGAACCGCGGCATGCGGATCGACCACATCCTGGTCGGCGAAGCGCTGCGGCCGCGGGTCAAGTCCTGCACCATCGACCGCGCGCCGCGCAAGAATAAGCAGCCGAGCGACCACGCACCGGTGCTCGCGGAGCTGCAATTGCTATGATTTAAATAGCTGAAAGTGAAGGCCGGCCCTTCGCTTCAGCCCGAAAATCCTTAAAAATCCGGTCACTCCAAACCCAGATCCTGGATCTTGCGCGTGATCGTGTTGCGGCCGATGCCGAGCTTGTGCGCGGCCTCGATGCGCCGGCCGCGGGTGGCGGCCAGCGCGGCCAGGATCAGCCGCGATTCGAAGCGGCGCGACAGCGCGTCCCAGACGTCGAGCCTTCCGGCGGCGAGCAGCGCCAGCGCCTCCGCTTCCAGCCCGCGCTCCCAGCCCTGAGCGGCGGCGGAGGCTGCGGCCCCCGCTTCGCCGCTGCCCGGCGCCGGCGACGATGACGACGACGCGAGCGCGGCAGCGCCCGCCGCCGCCGGCGCCGCGATCGGCTCGGTGCCCGGCATGCGCTGCGGATCCGCCGAGGACTGCAGTTCCGGCGGCAGGTCCTTCGCCTCGATCACCTGCGCCGGCGCCATCACGGTCAGCCAGTGGCAGATGTTCTCGAGCTGGCGCACGTTGCCGGGAAAATCGAACGCGGCCAGCCGCTGCAGCGCGGCGTCGGAAATGCGCTTGGGCTCGACGCCGAGCTGGCGCGCGCTCAGCGTGAGGAAGTGGCGCGTCAGCATCGGGATGTCCTCGCGGCGCTCGCGCAGCGGCGGCAGCCGCAGCCGGATCACGTTCAGACGATGGAACAGGTCCTCGCGGAACAGGCCGTCCTGCACGCGCCGCTCCAGGTCCTGATGCGTCGCCGCGATCACCCGCACGTTCGTGCGCACCGGGCTGTGGCCGCCGACGCGGTAGAACTGCCCGTCGGAGAGCACCCGCAGCAGCCGGGTCTGCAGCTCAAGCGGCATGTCGCCGATCTCGTCGAGGAACAGCGTGCCGCCGTCGCTCTGCTCGAAGCGGCCGCGGCGCATCGCCTGCGCGCCGGTGAACGCGCCGCGCTCGTGGCCGAACAGCTCGGACTCGAGCAGGTCCTTCGGGATCGCCGCGGTGTTGATCGCGACGAACGGCGCATGCGCGCGCGGCGAATGCTTGTGCAGCGCGCGCGCGACCAGCTCCTTGCCGGAGCCGGATTCGCCGGTGATCAGCACCGTCACCTGGCTCTGCGACAGGCGCCCGATCGCGCGGAACACGTCCTGCATCGCCGGCGCCTGGCCCAGCATCTCGGGCGCCTCGGCCTGCTGCTGCTCGGCGACCTCCTCGCGCCGGCTCTCCTCGACCGCGCGGCGGATCAGCTCGACCGCGCGCGGCAGGTCGAACGGTTTCGGCAGGTACTCGAACGCACCGCCCTGGAACGCCGAGACGGCGCTGTCGAGGTCCGAGTACGCGGTCATCACGATCACCGGCAGGCCCGGCTGGCGGCGCCGGACCTGCTCGAGCAGTTCGAGCCCGGTGCCGCCGGGCATGCGCACGTCGCTGACCAGCACCTGCGGGCCGTCGCCGCCGCCCTCGTCGAGCGCGGCGAGCACGTCGCGCGCAGAAGCGAAGCTGCGCGTCGGCAGCTCCTCGCGCAGCAGCGCCTTCTCGAGCACGAAGCGGATCGACGGGTCGTCGTCCACTATCCAGATCGGCTTCATCGGTTTCGTGTCACCTCGGGTCGCGACCTACTGCAGCGGGATCAGCAGCTTGAAGTCGGTCCGGCCCGGCACGCTGTCGCATTCGATCAGGCCATCGTGCTGCTGCAGAAAGGTCTGCGCCAGCGTCAGCCCCAGGCCGGAGCCGCCCTCCCGGCCCGACACCAGCGGGTAGAAGATGCGGTCCCTGATCGAATCCGGCACGCCCGGTCCGTTGTCGATCACATGCAATTCCAGTGCCAGCCGATGGCGCTGCCGCGCCCAGGTGACCTGGCGCGCGATCCGGGTGCGCAGCACGATCTCGGCGTCGCCCTGCGCGATGCGTTGGTTAAGCGCCTGCGCCGCGTTGCGCACCACGTTCAGCAGCGCCTGGATCAGCTGCTCGCGGTCGCCGCGGAATTCCGGAATCGACGCGTCGTAGTCGCGCAGCACCGTGAGGCCGCGCGGGTATTCCGCCTGGACCAGCGCGCGCACCCGCTCGCACACCTCGTGGATGTTGACGTCGCCGACCACGTGCGGCTTGCGGTGCGGCGCCAGCAGCCGATCCACCAGCGTCTGCAGCCGATCGGCCTCGTGGATGATCACGCCGGTGTACTCGCGCAACTCCGGCGCGTCGATTTCCATCTCGAGCAGCTGCGCCGCGCCGCGGATGCCGCCCAGCGGGTTCTTGACTTCGTGCGCGAGGTTGCGGAACAGCTCCTTGTTCGTCTGCGCCTGGTCGAGCAGCCGCTCCTCGCGCTCCTGGCGCGCCTGCTGCTCGAGCGGCAGCAGCTCGACGATGACCGTGTCCGGGCTGTCGGTCTGCGCGACGATCACGTGCACCGGCAGCGGCTCGTGCGGCCCGCGCAGCAACCCGGCCTCGTAGCGCAGCGCGGCGAAGGCGTTGCTGCCGGCGCCCTCCAGCGCGCTCGCGAGCAGCTGCGGCTCGGTCACAAAGCCAGCGAACGGTGCGCCTTCGATCGCGCGGCGCGAACTGCCGAGCGCGTCTTCCAGCGCGGCGTTCGCGAACAGCACCGTGCCGTCGCCGCGCACCACGGCCACCAGCGTCGCCAGCAGGTCGAACGCCTGGAAACGCGCGGCGGCGGGGGAATCGGCGGTGCTCAAGCCGCCTATTGTGAGCCCGTGGCCGCGCCGGGCGGCGGTGGCGGGGGCAGGCGGCTCAGCTCGCGCTGGATGCCTTCGATGTCGGCCTGGTTGCGGTCGATGTTGGCCTTCATCTCGGCCACCCGGTCGAGGTATTTCTGGTAGTTGCGCGCCTCGCTGCCCTGCTTGTCCGGCTGGCCGTTGTTGTATTCCTTCAAGAGCTCGGTCTGGCGCGCCTGCGCCTTCTGCAGTTCGGCTTCGAGAATGGCGCGTGCATCGGCGTCGCGCGCGCGCTGCTCGTTCGACGGCACCCTGGGCTGCGCCGCGGCGGGCGGAGCGGCCCGTGACGGCTCGGCCGGGCGCGCGCCCTTGATGATCGTGATGTTGCCGCCGGTGAACGGCTTGCAGCCGCGCGCCTTCGCGTCGGTCGCGTCGTTCGTGTACTCGTTGCCGCAGCGGTAGATCTGGCTCTCGGCATAGGCATGGCCGGCCAGCGCGG
>JAFECV010000178.1 GCA_018241985.1 Pseudomonadota bacterium
GCTGTTGCTGTTCTGGGGCCTGCTGCTGGGCCTGGGCACCGGCATGACGGCACTGGTGCTCGGTGCCGTGGTCGCGAACCGCTGGTTCACCGCGCGGCGCGGGCTGGTCGTCGGCGTGCTGACCGCGAGCTCGGCCACCGGGCAGCTCGCGTTCCTGCCGTTCGCCGCCTGGATCATCGAGCACGCGGGCTGGCGGCTGTCGGTGCTGCCGGTGGTCGTGGTCTGCGGGCTGGTCGCGCTGCTGGTGCTCGGCCTGGTGCGCGACCGGCCGGCCGATCTCGGCCTTGCGCCGCTTGGCGAAACCTTCGTTCCCGGGCGTGCCGCGCCAGCAGTTGTGATGAACTGGCGCTCGCCTTTTTCCGCCTTGCGCGAGGCATCGGGCAACTCGACGTTCTGGGTGCTGGCCGGCACCTTCTTCATCTGCGGCCTGAGCACGAACGGGCTGGTGCAGACGCATTTCATCTCGCTGTGCGGCGACTACGGCCTCACCGCGGTGCCGGCTGCGTCGGTGCTGGCGATGATGGGCGCGTTCGACGTGGTCGGCACTATTCTGTCGGGCTGGCTGTCGGACCGGGTCGACAACCGCAAGCTCCTGTTCTGGTACTACGGCCTGCGCGGCCTGTCGCTGATCTGGCTGCCGCATTCGACGTTCACGCTGTACGGCCTGTCGGTGTTCGCGATGTTCTACGGGCTCGACTGGGTCGCGACCGTGCCGCCGACGGTGCGCCTCGCCGGCGCGACGCTCGGCAAGGAGCGCGTCGGCATCGCGTTCGGCTGGATCTTCGCCGCGCACCAGATCGGCGCCGCGGTTGCGGCCTGGGGCGCCGGCCTGTCACGCACGCTGCTGCTCACCTACACGCCGGCGCTGTACGCGGCCGGCGGCGCCTGCCTGATCGCCGCGCTGGCGGTGATGACGATCAGGCGCCGGCTCGCCATGCCGCAGCCTGCGCTCGGCGCGGGCTGACGCACGGACGCAGCGAGCCGGGCCGCGCTGTCGTTTCGGCGCAGGGCCTACGTTTCAGCGCTGCCCTCAGGCGGCACCGCGGTCTGCTCGTCTATCCACCGCAGGTACGCGGCCGACCCATCGGTCAGGTCGAGCCGGACGATCTCGGGCGACTGGTACGGATGGCGCTCGGCGATGAAGCGCGCCAGTGCGTCGTACCGCTGCTCTCGCGTCTTGATCGTCAGCCGGCATTCGGGCTCGTCGCAGACGCGCCCTTCCCAGCGATAGATGCTGCGCACGCTGTCGATCTGCACGCAGGCGCCGAGGCCGGCCTCGACGATCGCGCGCGCGAGCCGCGACGCCTGATCGATGTCGGCGACCGTGGTCGTCACGATGCAGTACGGCGTGTTCTGCATGTCGGGTTTCGCCACGGCGGGTCAGCTTGGGCTGAAGCCGCTACACCGGCACCGTGTAGTTCAGCGTCATGCGCCCGCCGTCGATCGTCACGATCTCGCCGGTGACGTAGCTCGCGGCGTCGCTCGCGAGCCAGGCGACCACGTCGGCGACCTCGCTTGGTTCGCCGAGCCGCTTCATCGGCGTGCGGCTGAGGATGCGTGCGCGCGCCTCTTCGCTGGTCAGCACCGCCTTCGCGGCGAGCTCGGTCGCGATCGTGCCGGGCGCGACCGCGTTCACGCGGATGCCGCGGTCCGCCAGCGCCAGCGCCATCACCCGCGTGAGCTGGTTGATGCCGCCCTTGCTGACGTTGTAGCTCGCGATCGTCGGGATCGCCATCACGCCGTTCACCGAACTCATGTTGACGATGCTGCCGCGGCCCGCCTTCGCCATCTCGCGCGCGACCGCCTGGCCGACCAGGAACGCACCCTTCAGGTTGACGCGCAGCACCGCGTCGAAATCGTCCTCGGTGACGTCGAGAAAATCCGCGGCCTTGAAGATGCCGGCGTTGTTCACCAGCACGTCGATGCGGCCGTGCGTTGCAATCGCCTCTGCGACCAGCGCATCGACCTGGGCGCGGTCGCCGACGTCGCAGCGCACGTACAGCGCGCCGAGCTGCGCGGCCAGCTCGCGGCCGAGTTCGTCGTTCAGGTCGGCGATCACGACCTTCGCGCCGTCCTGCGCGAAGCGGCGCGCGCAGGCCGCGCCTATGCCCTGCGCCGCGCCGGTGACGATGCAGACGCGGCCAGCCAGGCCGAACGAGATCGCGGAAGAGGGGGTGTTCATGTTTTCGATGGTACTCGTGCGCACGCGCGTCGGCGGCGCCGCGCCGCGACGTGCTGTGCGCCGTACACTGCGCCGACCATGACTCACTTCACCAAAGTCGCTCTCTACACCGGCGCCGACGGATACGCGGCATTTCGCGAAGAGACCGTCGCGCTGGGCGAAGGCACGCCGCAGTCGATGCTGTCGCGCGTGTTCGCGTCGGGCGGCTATCAACTGCGCATGAGCCCGGTCGGCTTCGCCAGCGAGTTCCACTGCACCGGCGCGCCGCAGTGGGTGTTCATCCTCGGCGGCGTGATGGAGATCGGGCTGCAGGACGGAAGCGTCCGCCAATTTCGCCCCGGCGAGCATTTCTACTCGGCCGATTTGCTGCCGGCGGGCGCGACCTTCGAGGCGAAGCGGCACGGTCACCGCAGCCGCCAGGTCGGCCCGGACCCGCTGGTGACGCTGTTCGTGCGTGATTGAGCGGCGGCGCCTTCAGAATCCGCGCGCCTGGCCCGACAGAATCCGCTGCACACCAGGCCGCCCGGCCTTCACCGACGCGAGCAGCGCCCGCGCGACCTGCTGCGGGCTGATCGCCCTGTAGTTCACCGGGATCAGCGGAGCCATTCTCTGCAGCGCCGCCATCACCCAGCGTTCGCCGAGGCGCGGCGGCTGCGCGAGGTCGCTGCGGTCGCCGGCGAGGAACGATGGTCGCACGATGACGACGCTTTCGTAGCCGAGTGCCGCCACGGCCTGCTCCATCTCGCCCTTCACGCGGCTGTAGAACAGGCGAGAGCGCGGATCGGCGCCCATCGCCGAGATCACTCCCAATTTCATAGCGCCAGACGCACGCGCAGCCTTCGCTGTGGCCACGACGGCATCGAAATCGACGGCGCGGAACGCGGCCTGGCTGCCGGCGACCTTGATCGTGGTGCCGAGCGCGACGTAGCAGTCGTCGATGCGCGGCAGCGGCGGCAGCGCCGAGAAATCGACGCTCAGGCAGGCGAGCTTGGCGTGCGAGACGGCCGGCGCGCGCCGGCCGATGCACAGGACTTCAGCGTAGTCGCTATCGGCCAGCAGGGCCGCGAGCAGTTCGCGCCCGACCAGACCGGTTGCCCCGGCCACCAGGGCCCTGCGGCCCATTCGATCGGTTTCCTGTTCCGCCATATCCGCCTCCGTAGCCGCCTGCGCTGCGCTGCCCGCCGCCGAAGCCGCCCGAACCTCGGCGTCCTCCGCGCTCAGCCATGCTGTCCACGCTGGTGCGCATCGGGTCGGGCTGGCGCGCACCGCGCGCGCCGTGCTGCCCGCCGCCAGCCCCGCCGGTGCGGAGCGGATCGGCATGGCCCGCGCCATTGCGCGCGCCATCGTGCGCAGGCTTGGCGCGCGGTGCGCTCTGGCCCGTTCGGGCCGCGTCCGTCCGCGGTGCGCCGCGCCCGCTCCCGCGCGCCGGCTCGCCGCGCGCGGCCTTGCCGTCGCGAATGCGCTGCATCATCTCGCTGCGCGCGGCCTTGGCCGCGGCCTGCATCACCTCGCGGCTCGGCGGCTTGCCGGCGCCGCCCCAGATCGTCTGGCGACCCATCGCGATCGGCTCGGCGTGCTCGCCGGGTTCGGGGCCGAAGCCGTCGATGATCTGCACCGGAATCTCGCGCTTCGTGAAGCGCTCGATCTCCATCATGAAGCCTTCCTCGTCCATGCAGACCAGGCTCACCGCGTGCCCCTCGCGGCCCGCGCGGCCGGTGCGGCCGATGCGGTGCACGTAGTCTTCCGGCACGTTCGGGATTTCGTAGTTGACGACATGCGGCAGGTCGTCGATGTCGATCCCGCGTGCTGCAATATCGGTAGCAACAAGCGCACGGATCTCGCCGGTCTTGAAGCCACTCAATGCCTGGGTGCGGGCGCTCTGGCTCTTGTTGCCGTGCAGCGCCAGCGCGGTCACGCCGTTCTTCGCGAGGTACTCGGCGACGTTGTTCGCGCCGAACTTGGTGCGGGTGAACACCAGCACCTGGCTCCAGTTCTGCTGCTGGATGATGTGCAGCAGCACCTGCTTCTTCTTGCCGCGGCCGACCGGGTGGATCACCTGCGCGATGCGCTGCACCGTGGTGTTGCGCGGCGTGACCTGCACGCTCTTGGGGCTACGGAGCAGGCCGTTCGCGAGCTCGCGGATTTCGTCGCTGAAGGTGGCCGAGAACAGCAGACTCTGCTTGGATGCGGGCAGCAGCGCCAGCACCTTCTTCACGTCGTGAATGAAGCCCATGTCGAGCATGCGGTCGGCTTCGTCGAGCACCAGGATCTCGACCTGGCCCAGGTCCAGCGCGCCCTGCTGCTGCAGGTCGAGCAGCCGCCCCGGCGTCGCGACCAGGATGTCGACGCCGCGCGCGATCCGGTCGATCTGGGGATTCAGGCCCACGCCGCCGAACACGACGGTCGATTGCAGCGGCATGTGTTTGCCGTAGGTGCGCACCGACTCCTCGACCTGCGCCGCGAGCTCGCGCGTGGGGGTGAGCACCAGCGCGCGCACGGCGCGGCGGCGGGCGGCGGGCGCCGGCGCGTCGGCGAGGCGCTGCAGCATCGGCAGCACGAAGGCCGCGGTCTTGCCGGTGCCGGTCTGCGCGCCGCCGAGCAGGTCATCGCCGGCGAGCACGAGCGGAATCGCCTGCGCTTGAATGGGGGTGGGGTTCTCGTAGCCGTGTTCGCGCACGGCACGCACGATGGCCGGAGCCAGGTTCAGTTCGTCGAATGTCATCATGGGGCGCCGAAAACGCGGCGCTTGGGGTATCGGCCCGTCACGGCTGCGGTGCAGCCGAACCAGTCAAAGGCAGATGGATTTCCAGGGAATGGGCGCCGAACGCGTTGGCCGGGCCCCAGCAGTCTGCTGGCGTTGCGGGCAACTGGAGGCCCACAACAGTGCGTATTGTCGCATGCGGGGATAATCCCTGCTTTTCGCATCCCACCGGCACCGGACTGGCACCGGATTCCCGGGTGCTTCCCAATGCATACGAACATCATCGAGCGCGGTCTCCGCGCGCACTGGCCATGGAGGGCCGACTGACTATGGCGCA
>JAFECV010000179.1 GCA_018241985.1 Pseudomonadota bacterium
CGCGGCGCCGCCTCCGCGGCCGAGCGTCGTCTATGTGCCACCGTCAAGCCCGAATGAGTGCGCTGCTCTTGCGTCTCAAGTTCGGGCGATCGACGCTGCCGCTCGTCAACCTCAGTCTGCCTTTGGGCAGCAGCAACTCACTGCGCAGAAGAAGGCCGCGCGCGCCCGCCAGTTCCAGCTTGGTTGCCCCTAGCGCGGCGCTGCCTGGCCCTTCAGCGCTTTCACGCGCTCGAGGTTCATTTCGATCACCGCCTGCGCAGCGGCCAGATCGCCGCCGTTGCCGGACCCGTAAGAGGTCAACACCCGCCGGCGCTCGACGTCCCGAAACAGCCGGAAGGCGCGCTTGGCCTTGTCGAAGGCACGAACCGGGTGCAGGGTTTGACTGCCCGGGCTGATGGCTTCCAGTTCCCTCAGGGCGGCGCGCACGCCTTTTTCGGCGGCGGACAGTTCGAGCTCGGACTGGCGGATCGCGGCGGGGTAGCACTCGCGCTGCTCTGCCGTCGTCTGCTGGTTGCGGCATCGCGCGTAAAGATCGGTCGCGGTATCGGCCCGCACTGCCTGCATCGAGATGCAAAACAATGCGGCCACCAAGAGCATCGGGGACCGCACGCTGCGGCACCAACATCTTGTCATCGGCTCAACTAGTCAGGGCTGATGTCGACGGTGTGGCGAGGCAGGCCGCGCGCGTTCAGGCTTCCATGCCCGGCATGATGCGTTTCATGAATTCGTCGAACAGCGGCACGGTGAACGCGGTGTCGCCATGCGCGGGGCTGTAGATCATGCCCTTGTCGATGAGCTTGGCGCGTATCGGTGCGACGGCGCGCACCTCCTTGCCCAGCACCTGCGCAATGTCGCCGGAGCGGTGCGGGCCGTGGCCGAGTTCGGCCATC
Organism: Pseudomonadota bacterium; assembly: GCA_018241985.1. Classification (GTDB taxonomy): domain Bacteria; phylum Pseudomonadota; class Gammaproteobacteria; order Burkholderiales; family Burkholderiaceae_C; genus Rhodoferax_A. Next base: position 891 of record JAFECV010000179.1, read on the forward strand.
GCGCGCACGTAGCGGCGCTCCGCCGGCGTGAGCCGGTCCAGCCGCACGCGAAAAAACCCCTGGTCCAGTTCGGCGATGGCCTGCACCGTGGCGCATTCGGTCACGTCCTGCTCGGTGATGGGCGACCGGGCCGCGCAGTTCCAGCTGTGCCGGCCCCACTCCTGCAGAAAGTACGGGTAGCCCTTGGTCTGGTCCAGGATCGCGCGCAACGCGCCCTCGTCGAACGCGGCGCCGAAGCGGGCAGCCGGTTCGGTGAGCGCGATGCGCGCCTCGTCGTCGGTCAGTGCGCCGATGCGGACGAACTCGAACAGTCGCTCGGCATAGGACTTGGCCTTGCCCATCTGACCGACCAGTTGCGGCAACCCGGCGCCGACGAGCGTGACCGGCAACTGCAGCTGCGCGCAGCGGTGCAGCGCGCTGATCAGGGCGGCGAGCTGCGCCTCTTCGACGTACTGCAGTTCGTCGATGAACAGCACCGCAGCGGTCTTGCGCTCGCGCGCGGCTTCGCCGACGGCGCGCAGCAGCGCGGTGAGGTCGGCGTCGAGGTCGCCGGTGTCGGCCAGGCCCGGCTCCAGCCCCAGGTCGATGCCGAACTCGATGTCGTGGTACTTGACCTTCATCGCCTGCACGAAACCGCCGATGGCGTGCATGGCGCGCCGCGCCAACTCGCCGCCCTTGGCCATGCGGTCGAGCTTGAGCACGGCCGCGCGCAGTGCGGGCGCAAGCAGTGCGGGCAGCGATTTGCGCTCGGGCGCTTCGAGCATCACCGTGGCAAATCCTACCGCCTCGGCGTCGTTGTGCAGGCGGTTGAGCAGCACCGTCTTGCCGACGCCGCGCAGGCCCACCAGCATCAGGCTGCGCGCGACCAGGCCGTTGCGGATGCGGTCGAGCGCGATCGAGGTCATCTCGATCACGGCCTCGCGGCCCGCGAGTTCGGGCGGGGGCGTTCCGGCGCCGGGAGCGTAGGGGTTGAGCCGTGGGTCCATTCAACCGATGTTAACCTAGGTTATCGAAAAAAGATAACTTTAGGTAATCTCGCTAGAAACGTGGCTGGCTGTCGCCTCAGGGCCGCGCGCCGGCGCTGATCACAAGCTCCCACGCGCAGGTGCCCGAGGACGGCATTTGCCGCCGGTTCACAATACCGCCATGGGCCGCATCATCGTCCTCGTCACGCCGCTGTTCTTCCTGCTGATCGGGGTCGAATACGCGTGGGGCCGCTTCAAGGGGCGCAGTCCGTACCGGTTGAACGACGCGATCAACAGCATCAGCCTCGGCATGCTGAGCCAGTTCAGCGCCGTGTTCCTCAAAGTCCTGAACGTCGGTATTTACGCGGCGGTGTTCGGCTGGGTCGCGGTCTATCCGCACCCGGAGTTCTGGAACACCTGGTACGGCTGGCTGATCGCGCTGCTGCTGTACGACTTCTGCTACTACTGGCTGCACCGGCTCGGCCACCGCAGCGCGGTGCTGTGGGCGGCGCATGTGGTGCACCATCAGAGCCAGGACTACAATCTGTCGACCGCGCTGCGCCAGACCAGTTCGGGCGCGCTGCTGGGCTGGGTCTTCTACCTGCCGATGGCGCTCGTCGGCGTGCCGCCGCTGGTCTTCGCCGCGGTCGCGCTGATCGACCTCCTGTACCAGTTCTGGGTCCATACCGAACTTATCCCGAAGCTCGGCTGGTTCGACCGGTGGTTCTGCGCGCCGTCGAACCACCGGGTGCACCACGCGGTGAACGACCGCTACCTCGACAAGAACTTCGGCGGCATCCTGATCGTCTGGGACCGCCTGTTCGGCAGCTACCAGGAAGAGACCGAGCCCTGCGTCTACGGCACGCGCGCGCCGCTGGAGAGCTGGGACCCGCTGTGGGCGAACGTCGAGGTCTACTGGTCGCTGCTGAAGGACTCGTGGCGCACGCGGCGCTGGGGCGACAAGCTGCTGGTGTGGTTCAAGCCGCCCGGCTGGCGGCCCGATGACCTCGCTCGACGCGACCCGAAACCTGCGTTCGACCTCGCCCGCGTGCAGCGCTTCCACCCGCCGGCGAGCCGGCTCGTGCTGTGGCTGGCGGCGCTGCAGTTCCTGCTGCTGCTCGGCGGCGCGACGCGCTTTCTGTGGTTCGCCGAGCGCATTCCGCTCACCGAATCGCTGGTCTGGCTCGGCGTGCTGGTGGCTGGCCTCTGGGCGGTCGGCGCGCTGCTGCAGGGGCACATCGCGGTGCTGGAACTGCTGATGGTCGATGCCGCGGCGCTCGCCGCCGCCGGTACCGCAGTTCATTTGCCGCTGCTATACCAGATCGGCAAACCGCTGCCGCTCGCGCTGGCGGTGCTGTTCGTGGTCTTGAGTCCGCGCGAGAGCCGGGCCGAGCGCCAGGGCGACGCGCTGCTGGTCGCGGCGCTGCTCGCATCGCTGACCGGCGACGTGCTGCTGATGCTGCCGGACCGCTTCGTACCGGGTCTTGCCGCATTCCTGTTTGCGCACCTGTGCTACCTCGCATTGTTCCAGCGCAGCACCGCAAGGCTGCGGGGCGTCGCCGCCGGCACCGGGCGCGAGGTTGCGGCGGTGCGCTCGGTCTGGTTCCCGAGCCGGCGCGCGCTGCTGTTCACGCTCGGCGTGGGCGCGGCGGCGTATGCGTACCTGTGGCATGGGATCGGACCGGGCCTGCGCGTGCCGGTCGCGGCCTACGTGCTGGTGATCGCGCTGATGGCCGCTCAGGCGATCGGCCGCGCGCTGCTGCTCGGCGACCGCGCCGCTGCGCTGGTCGCCGTGGGCGCCGTGCTGTTCATGGCGAGCGACACGCTGCTCGCGGTCGACCGCTTCGCGCGCCCGCTGCCGCTCGCGTCGCTGTGGGTGCTGGCCACGTACTACGCTGCTCAGATTTTGATAGCGCACAACGCGCGTGCGGCGGCCGTTGGAGGCTGATTTTCATCTGAAATGCGCGGCGCCGCGATTTCCACGCGGAGATCGAGACTCATGCCTGCCGAGCACCGGACCGAATGACCGCAACGCCGCCATCGATGGTCCGGAAGCGGCGATCGGCCGTCGCGCCGCCGCATAAACTGTGACTCATGCAAGCCCTCGGTGACGAACCTCGCGCTGCCGCGCGATCGGAGAGCGCGCTCATGGTCGCCGCCGCCGGGGCGACCGCGCTCGCGGTCGCGATGGGCATCGGGCGCTTCGCGTTCACGCCGATCCTGCCGATGATGCAGGCCGACGCCGGCCTGACGCTGGCCGCGGCCGGCTGGCTCGCCGCCGCGAACTACCTCGGCTATCTGGTCGGCGCGCTGTGCGCGGCGCGCGTGCCGCCGGCGTGGGCGCTGCGCGGCGGCCTGCTGCTGATCGCTCTGGTCACGGCCGGCATGGGCTGGGCGGATGGGTTCGCCGCATGGTTCGTGCTGCGCCTCGTCGCGGGCATCGCGAGCGCGTGGGTGCTGGTGCACGTGTCGGCCTGGGCGCTCGGACGGTTGCTTCTGCTTCAGCGGCCGCAGGCGAACGGCGGCGTGTTCGCCGGCGTTGGCATCGGCATCGCGGGCGCCGGCCTGCTGTGCATGGGGCTGATGCATGCGCAGGTCGATTCGGCGCGCGCCTGGGAGTGGTTCGGGCTGGTGTCGCTGCTGCTGACCGCGGCGGTGTGGTTCGCGTTCGGCGACGCAGGGCAGGCCACCGCGAGCGGAACGCGCGCCGAGCCGTCTGCGAGCGGAGCGCTCGCCGAGCCGTCTTCGCGCGGAACGCCCGCCGTGCACCCGCAGCGCATGCGCTGGGACGCCGACCGCTGGCGGCTCGCGCTGTGCTACGGCGCATTCGGCATCGGCTACATCATCCCCGCGACCTTCCTGCCGGCGATGGCGAAGCACTACATCACCGATCCGGCGGTGTTCGGCTGGGCCTGGCCGGTGTTCGGCGCGGCTGCCGCGCTGTCGACCTGGGCCGCGTCGCGCTGGCTGCACGCGGTGAACAACCGCAGGCTGTGGGCCGCCGCGTACCTGCTGATGGCGCTCGGCGTCGCGCTGCCGGCGGTCTGGCCCGCGTTGACCGCGATCCTGATCGCGGCGCTGCTGGTCGGCGGCACCTTCATGGTCGTCACGATGGCCGGGCTGCGCGAGGCGCGCGCCGTCGCCGGCGAGCAGGCGACCGGCTTCATCGCCGCGATCACCGCGGTGTTCGCCGCGGGGCAGGTGATCGGCCCGCTGATCGTCAGCGCGCTCGCGCGGTTTCAGGGCGGGTTCGCGCTCGCGTTGCGGGCCGCCGCTGCGTTGCTGGCGGTGGCCGCCGTCGCGCTGTGGCGTTCGGCCCGGTGATGGGCGCCGCAGCCCTTATTCCGTGAACAACG